>NZ_JANODC010000066.1:0-3199 GCF_031412495.1 Rhizobacter sp.
GCCGCTGAGCGGCCAGGCCACAAAAAAAACAACACCCGAACATGCCTCTGCTCAGCCTCGCGATCTGGCTGCCCATCGTTTCCGGCGTTCTCCTCGTGGCCTTCGGCAAGGACGAGCGCGCCGCTGCCGTTCGCTGGGGCGCCCTGGCCGCCGCGGTCGCCAGCTTCCTCGTCACGATCCCGCTCGTCACGGGGTTCGACACGGCGACCGCGGCAATGCAATTCACCGAGCGTCAACCGTGGATCGGACGCTTCAACGTCTGGTACCTGCTCGGCGTCGACGGGCTCTCGGTCTGGTTCGTGCTGCTCACCGCCTTCATCACGGTGATCGTGGTCGTGTCGGCATGGCAGGTCATCACCGAGCGCGTGAACCAGTACATGGGCGCCTTCCTGATCCTCTCGGGGCTGCTCGTCGGCGTGTTCTCGGCGCTCGACGGCCTGCTGTTCTACGTCTTCTTCGAAGCCACCTTGATCCCGATGTACCTGATCATCGGCGTCTGGGGCGGGCCGAGGCGCGTCTACGCCGCCTTCAAGTTCTTCCTCTACACGCTGGCCGGCTCGCTGCTCATGCTGGTGGCCCTGATCTACCTGTACTACAAGTCGGGCGGCAGCTTCGACATCCTCGCCTGGCACCGGCTGCCGCTGCCGATCGACGCGCAGGTGCTGCTGTTCTTCGCCTTCTTCCTCGCCTTCGCGGTCAAGGTGCCGATGTGGCCGGTGCACACCTGGCTGCCCGACGCCCACGTCGAGGCGCCCACCGGCGGCTCGGTCGTGCTGGCGGCGATCATGCTGAAGCTCGGCGCCTACGGCTTCCTGCGCTTCTCGCTGCCGATCACGCCGGATGCCAGCCACCAGTGGGCCTGGTTCATCGTCGCCCTGTCGCTCGTCGCCGTCGTCTACATCGGCCTCGTCGCGCTGGTGCAAACGGACATGAAGAAGTTGGTCGCCTATTCGTCGATCGCGCACATGGGCTTCGTCACGCTCGGCTTCTTCATGTTCAACGAGCTGAGCACATCTGGCGCGATCGTGCAGATGATCTCGCACGGCTTCGTCTCGGGCGCCATGTTCCTGTGCATCGGCGTCCTCTACGACCGTGTCCACTCGCGCGAGATCGCCGACTACGGCGGCGTCGTCAACACGATGCCGAAGTTCGCCGCCCTGGCCGTCTTCTTCGCCATGGCCAACTGCGGCCTGCCGGGGACGGCCGGCTTCGTCGGCGAGTGGATGGTCATCCTCGGCACCGTGAAGGTGAACTTCTGGATCGCGGCCCTCGCTTCGACGACGCTGATCTGGGGCGCCGCTTACACCCTGTGGATGGTCAAGCGGGTCTACTTCGGCGCCATTGCCAACGAGAACGTGCGCAACCTCGTCGACCTGAACCGGCGCGAGTTCGCCATGCTCGGCCTGCTCGCCGCCGTCGTGCTCGCCATGGGCCTGTACCCGAAGCCGTTCACCGACGTCATGCACGCCTCCGTGGTCGAACTGCTGCGTCACGTGTCCACGACCAAGCTCGCCAACTGATGCATCGCCCCGGACCATGAACTGGCAAGCTGTCTATCCCGAGATCCTCCTGCTGACGATGGCCTGCGTCGTCGCGCTGGTCGACCTATGGGCGCCCGGGCGCGACCGCATCGTCACCTACTGCCTGACCCAGGGTTCGCTGTTCCTGGTGGCCCTGCTGCAGCTCTGGTACGTCGACCAGAAGCTGATGCTTTACGCGATGGACCGGATGGTCGTCGCCGACCCGATGGGCCACCTGCTCGGCCTGTTCGCCACGCTGGCGATCATGGTCAGCCTGGTCTACGCCCGCCCGTACGCGGCCCATCGCGACATGCTGAAGGGCGAGCTGTTCACGCTGTCGATGTTCTCGCTGCTGGGCATCCTCGTCATGCTCTCGGCCAACAACTTCCTGGTCGTCTACCTCGGCCTGGAGCTGATGTCGCTGTCGCTCTACGCGCTGGTCGCCATGCGCCGCGACGACACCGGCGCGACGGAAGCGGCGATGAAGTACTTCGTGCTCGGGGCGCTGGCGAGCGGCTTCCTGCTCTACGGGCTGTCGATGATGTACGGGGCGACCGGGTCGCTCGAGATCAGCGAGGTCTTCAAGGCGATCGGGACCGGCCGCATCGAGCGATCGGTCCTCGTCCTCGGCGTCGTCTTCGTCGTCGCCGGGCTGGCCTTCAAGCTCGGCGCCGTGCCCTTCCACATGTGGGTGCCCGACGTCTACCAGGGCGCGCCGACCGCGGTGACGCTGCTCGTCGGCGGTGCGCCCAAGCTCGCGGCCTTCGCCATCACGATCCGCCTGCTCGTGGAGGGAATGATCGGCCTCGCGCTCGACTGGCAGCAGATGCTGGTCTTCATCTCGGTCGCCTCGATGCTGCTCGGCAACCTCGCCGCGATCGCCCAGACCAACATCAAGCGCATGCTGGCGTACTCGACCATCGCGCAGGTCGGCTTCATGCTCCTCGGCCTGATCCCGGGCGTGGTCAGCGGCAACACGATGTCGGCGGGCAACGCCTACAGCTCGGCCATGTTCTACGTCGTCACCGACGTGCTGACGACGCTCGGCACCTTCGGCGTGATCATGCTGCTCTCGCGCGCCGGGCACGAGGCGGAGCGCATCGACGACTTCCGCGGCCTGGCCCGGCGCAGCCCCTGGTTCGCCGGCGTGATGGCGGTCTTCATGTTCTCGCTCGCAGGCATCCCGCCGACGGTCGGCTTCTACGCCAAGCTCGCCGTGCTGCAGGCGCTGGTGTCGACCAACGTCGCCGGCCTGATCTGGCTGGCGGTCGTCGCCGTCGTGCTGTCGCTGCTCGGCGCCTTCTACTACCTCCGCGTCGTCAAGGTCATGTACTTCGACGAGCCCGTCGACGTCCACCCGCTCGGTGGCGCCCGGGATGTCCGCATCATGCTGTCGCTGAACGGCGCCGCGGTGCTGCTGCTCGGCATCCTGCCCGGCGGCCTGATGTGGCTCTGCGAGCAGGCCATCGTGCAGATGTTCGCGACATGAGCGCGCGTACAGGAGACACCGTCGCGGCCGCCGATGCCGACATGCCGCACCTGCGCGAGACGACGCTGGAGTCGATCTCGGTCTGGCGCGGCGCCTTTCTCGATGTGCGCCAGGACCGGGTCGGCCTGCCCGACGGCACGAGCGCCCGCCGCGAGTACATCGTCCACCCGGGTGCGGTGATGATCGTGCC
>NZ_JANODC010000067.1:0-4000 GCF_031412495.1 Rhizobacter sp.
TTCGAGCTCATCACGTCGTAAGCCCCACCGTAGGCCTTCCGCGTGATGACGGTGATCTTCGGTACCGTGCATTCGGCGTACGCGAACAGCAGCTTGGCGCCGTGCTTGATGATGCCGCCGTACTCCTGCGCCGTGCCCGGCATGAAGCCCGGCACGTCGACGAAGGTCACGACGGGGATGTTGAATGCGTCGCAGAAGCGGACGAAGCGCGCCGCCTTGATCGAGCTCTTGATGTCGAGGCAGCCGGCCAGCACCAGCGGCTGGTTGGCGACGATGCCCACCGCCGCGCCGTCCATGCGGCCGAAGCCGATGACGATGTTCTTGGCGTGCTCGGGCTGCAACTCGAAGAAGTCGGCGTCGTCCACGGTCTTGACGATCAGCTCCTTGATGTCGTACGGCTGGTTCGGGTTGTCCGGCACCAGGGTGTCGAGCGAGAGGTCGATGCGGTCCGCCGGGTCGTCGCTCGGCAGGCCGGGCGCCTTCTCCCGGTTGTTGAGCGGCAGGTAGTCGAAGAAGCGGCGCACCATCGCCAGCGCCTCGACGTCGTTCTCGAAGGCCCGGTCGGCGACGCCGCTGCGGGTCGTGTGCGTCAGGGCCCCGCCGAGGTCCTGCGCGCTCACCTCCTCGTGCGTCACCGTGCGCACCACCTCCGGCCCGGTGACGAACATGTACGAGCTGTCATTGACCATGAAGATGAAGTCGGTCATCGCCGGGCTGTAGACGGCGCCGCCGGCGCAGGGGCCCATGACGCGGCTGAGCTGCGGCACCACGCCGGAGGCGATGACGTTCCGCTGGAACACCTCGGCGTAGCCGCCGAGCGAGGCGACGCCTTCCTGGATGCGCGCGCCGCCCGAGTCGTTGATGCCGATCACCGGCGCGCCGACCTTCATCGCCTGGTCCATCACCTTGCAGATCTTCTCGGCGTGCGCTTCGGAGAGCGCGCCGCCGAAGACCGTGAAGTCCTGGCTGAAGACGAAGACGAGGCGGCCGTTGATCATCCCGTAGCCGGTGACGACGCCGTCGCCCGGCGGCCGGTTCTTCTCCATCCCGAAGTCGTGGCTGCGGTGCTCGACGAACATGTCCCACTCCTCGAAGCTGCCGGCATCCAGCAGCAGCTCGAGGCGCTCGCGCGCGGTGAGCTTGCCCTTGGCGTGCTGCGCGTCGATGCGCTTCTGGCCGCCGCCGAGGCGGGCCCGGGCGCGCTTGGCTTCGAGCTGCTGGATGATGTCGTGCATGGCGGGTCTCGTCGTCAGGCGGGGGTGGAGAAAGCGTTGAAGAGCGGAAGAAGGCAGCGGGAGCGCCGGCGAGCTGGCTCATCCATGGCCGTCGGACGCCAGCAGCGAGCTGCCCTGGAACGCGGCCAGCAGGCGGCGCGCCGCCACCGACACCGGCAGCTGGTCGTCGTCGACGGCGGCGAGCGTGTCGGAGAGGCCCGACCGCACCTGCGGATGCGATCGAAAGGCCTGGCGCAGGCCGGCGTCGATGCGCTCCCACAGCCAGGCGCGGCCTTGCAAGCGACGCCGCTCGAGACCCGCGCCGCTCGCCGACTGCGCCGCGCGGAACGCCTCCGCGACCGCCCACACCGCAGCGACCTGGGCCGGGTCGAGCGCGCTCGACGGCATGGCGCGCGGTGCCCATGCGTCGTTTGATCGACGCGCGACCAGATGCAACGCCGATTCGACCTGCCCGACGGCACGCGCCGCCGCCGCCGGGTCCAGGTCGGCCTTGTTGACGACGACCAGGTCGGCCAGCTCCATCACGCCCTTCTTGATCGCCTGCAGCTCATCGCCCGCGTTCGGCAGCTGCATGAGCATGAACAGGTCCGTCATTGCGGCCACGGCCGCCTCGCTCTGCCCGACGCCCACGGTCTCAACGATGACGACGCCGTAGCCCGCTGCCTCGACGACGCGGATCGCCTCGCGCGTGGCCGCCGCGACGCCGCCGAGCGTGCCGCCGCTCGGGCTCGGCCGCACGAACGCCGCCGCCTCGACCGAGAGCCGCTCCATGCGCGTCTTGTCGCCGAGGATGGAGCCGCCGGAGAGGCTCGAGCTCGGGTCGACGGCGAGCACAGCGACGCGCGTGCCCTGGCCGATCAGGTGCAGCCCCAGCGTCTCGATGAAGGTCGACTTGCCCACGCCGGGGACGCCGGAGACGCCGACCCGGAACGTTTGCGGCGGCCGCGGCAGCGCCGTCAAGAAAGCGTCGGCACGCTCGCGATGGTCGGGGCGAGTCGACTCGAGCAGAGTGATCGCCTTGGCGACGGCCCGGCGCTGCGCCTCGCCGGGCCCGGCGTGCACGGCATCGAGCAAGGCCTGGTCGGCGGGGGGCAGCATCGTCGGCCGCAGCGTCAATGCGCGGCGAGCGAGCGCTTGATCTGCTCGAGCACGTCCTTGGCGCTGGCCGGGATCGGCGTGCCCGGCCCGTAGATGCCCTTGACTCCCGCTTCGTACAGGGCCTCGTGGTCGGCACGCGGAACGACGCCGCCGACGAAGACGATGATGTCGCCGGCGCCCTGCGCCCTCAGGGCCGCGACGATGGCCGGCACCAGGGTCTTGTGCCCGGCTGCCAGGGTCGAGACGCCGACGGCGTGGACGTCGTTCTCGATCGCCTGGCGGGCGCACTCCTCGGGCGTCTGGAACAGCGGCCCGATGTCGATGTCGAAGCCGAGGTCGGCGTAGGCGCTGGCCACGACCTTGGCGCCGCGATCGTGCCCGTCCTGGCCGAGCTTGGCGATCATCACCCGCGGCCGCCGCCCCTCGGCCTCGGCGAAGGCGGCGATCTCCGCCTTCAGCTGCTCCCAGCCCTCGGCGCTGTCGTACGCCGTGGCGTACACGCCGGAGACCTTCTGCGTGTCGGCGCGGTGCCGGCCCCAGGCCGCCTCGAGCGCGTCACTCACCTCGCCGACAGTGGCGCGCAGGCGGACGGCGCGAATCGACAGGTCGAGCAGGTTGCCGTCGCCGTTGTTCGCGCTGTCGGTCAGCGCCTGCAGGGCGGCGCGGACGGCGGCCTCGTCGCGCGCGGCGCGCACCGCCTTCAGCCGCCCGATCTGGCTGTCGCGCACGGCGTGGTTGTCGATGTCGCGGCTGTCGATCGGCGCCTCCTCGGCCAGCCGATACTTGTTGACGCCGACGATCACGTCCTGGCCGGAATCGATGCGGGCCTGCTTCTGCGCCGCGCTCGCCTCGATCTTCAGCTTGGCCCAGCCGCTCTGCACCGCCTTGGTCATGCCGCCCATGGCCTCGATCTCCTCCATGATCGTCCAGGCGGCGTCGGCCATCTGCTGGGTCAGCGCCTCCATCGCATAGCTGCCCGCCCACGGATCGACGATCGACGTGATGTGCGTTTCCTCCTGGATCACGAGCTGCGTGTTGCGGGCGATGCGGGCGCTGAACTCGGTCGGCAACGCGATGGCCTCGTCGAGCGCGTTGGTGTGCAGGCTCTGGGTGCCGCCGAAGACCGCAGCCATCGCCTCGATGGTCGTGCGCACGACGTTGTTGTAGGGGTCCTGCGCGGTCAGCGACCAGCCCGAGGTCTGGCAATGGGTGCGCAGCATCGAGCTCTTGGCCTCCTTCGGAGCGAACTCCTGCATGATCCGGTGCCACAGGCCGCGGGCCGCGCGCAGCTTGGCGATCTCGAGATAGAAGTTCATCCCGATGCCGAAGAAGAAGCTGAGCCGGCCGGCGAAGGCGTCGACGTCCAGGCCCTTGGCGATCGCGGTGCGCACGTACTCGCGGCCGTCGGCCAGGGTCAGCGCCAGCTCGAGCGCCTGGTTCGCGCCGGCCTCCTGGATGTGGTAGCCGGAGATCGAGATCGAGTTGAAGCGCGGCATCCGCGTCGCCGTGTATTCGATGATGTCACCCACGATCCGCATGCTCGGCGCCGGCGGATAGATGTAGGTGTTGCGGACCATGAACTCCTTCAGGATGTCGTTCTGGATCGTCCCCGAGAGCTCGGCCTCGGCGACGCCCTGCTCCTCGGCGGCGACGATGTAGCCGGCGAG
>NZ_JANODC010000068.1:0-6885 GCF_031412495.1 Rhizobacter sp.
CAGCGGTACCGACAAGCGCCATTCGCTCGGCGGTCGCGGCATCGGCTCGACCGAAGGCATGGGCATCTGCCACAGCTATGCGCCCGACGGCCGCTGCATTTCGCTCTTGAAGATTCTGCTCACCAACTTCTGTACGTACGACTGCCTCTATTGCGTCAACCGGGTGAGCAGCAATGTACCGCGCGCACGTTTTTCGATTGAAGAAGTGGTGCAGCTCACGCTCGACTTCTACCGGCGCAACTGCATCGAGGGCCTGTTCCTCAGCTCCGGGATCATCCGCAGCCCGGACTACACGATGGAGCAGGTGGTCGAGGTGGCGCGGGTGCTGCGCGAGGAGCACGACTTCCGCGGCTACATCCACCTGAAGTCCATTCCGGAAGCAAGCGCTGACCTCCTCGCCAAGGCCGGCCGCTACGCCGATCGCTTGAGCATCAACATCGAGCTGCCGACGGATCACTCGCTTGCGGCGCTGGCTCCGGAAAAAGACGGCGCGGCGATCCGGCGGTCGATGGCGCGGCTGCGTGTGCATATCGACGCGGCGAAGGACGCCGCCCGGCCGGCGCCGACGACCAGCATCGTCGCCATGCCGCCGAAACGGGCCCGTGCGCCGCGCTTCGCGCCGGCCGGGCAGAGCACGCAGATGATCGTCGGCGCCGACACCACGCCGGACCGCGCCGTCCTGCAGGCGAGCGCCGGCCTCTACGGCGCCTACCGCCTGCGCCGGGTCTACTACTCGGCATTCAGCCCGATCCCCGACGCCGCCCGGGCCCTGCCCCTGAAGGCGCCGCCGCTGGTCCGCGAGCACCGCCTCTACCAGGCCGACTGGCTGATGCGCTTCTACGGCTTCGGCCACGAGGAGATCGTGTCCGGCGCCGACGGCATGCTGTCGCTCGAGGTCGACCCGAAGCTCGCCTGGGCGCTCGCCCACCGCGACCGCTTTCCGGTCGACTGCAACCGGGCCCCGAAGGAGATGCTGCTGCGCGTGCCCGGCCTCGGCGTCAGGTCGGTCGCTCGAATGCTGCTGGCGCGGCGCGGCCGGCGCCTGCGCCGCGCGGACCTCGAGCGCCTGCGCGTGCCGCTGGCCAAGGTCCTCCCCTTCGTCGAGCTCGCCGATCATCGGCCCGGCCGTGGCCTCGACGCGGCCGACCTGGGTCGGCGCATCCACATCGCGCAGGCAGCGGCGGCGCCTCGGCAGGCCTCCCTGTTCCCGGCAGAGGCCGCCGGCCTGGAGCCGGTGGCGGGCTGACCGGCGCGGCATGCACGAGGCCGACGGCGGCGCCTCGCATCGCGCGGTCAGGCTCGCCGGCGCTGCGGACTTCGACGGCTTCCGGCAGGCGTGCCGGCGGCTGTGGGCGGCCGGCGTCGAACCGGCGCTCGTCAGCTGGCACACCGGCGAAGACGCGGGGACCGGACTCTTCGAAGCGCCTGCGGCGACGCCCGTCGAGACAGCCGTCGATCCGGACCGCGCGGCCGGGGATCAGGCCACCTCGGCGATCGGTGGCGCTCCCGTCCACGTGCCGTCCGCCTTCCTGCCGCTCAGCCGCTGCGTGGTCCTGCACCGCGACCCGAACCGATTCGGCCTCCTCTACCGGCTGCTGTGTCGACTGCAGATCGAGCCCGGACTGCGCGGCGATCCGCTCGATCCCGACTGGCTGCAGGCCGAGCAGATGGCACGCGCGGTCCGCCGCGACATGCACAAGATGAAGGCCTTCGTCCGCTTCCGCATGGTCAACGGCGGCGGCGCCGCGCCGCTGCACGTCGCCTGGTTCGAGCCCGAGCACCACATCGTCGAAGCGACGGCCCCGTTCTTCGCACGCCGCTTCACCGCCATGCGCTGGGCGATCCTGACGCCGGAGCGCTGCGTCCGCTGGGAGGGCGCGGCGCTGACCTTCGGGCCCGGCGCCAGCCGGGCCGACGCGCCGCCTGCCGACGCCGGCGAGCAGCTGTGGCTCACCTACTACGAGAACATCTTCAATCCGGCGCGCCTGAAGCTGAAGATGATGCAAAAGGAGATGCCGAAGCGCTACTGGCCGAACCTGCCGGAAGCGCAGCTCATCCAACCGCTGGCGGCGCACGCTGCCGAACGGAGCCTGGCCATGATCCAACGAAGCCCCGGCGACCCGCGCCGGCGCCGGCCGACCGAGCCGGCGCCCGCCCCCGGCCACACGGACACGCCGGGCGGCAATGCGCCGCCCAGCCTGCCGAAGCTGCGCGAGGCGCTCGACCGCTGTCGCGAGTGCCCGATCGGCGAGCACGCCACGCAGGCGGTGCCCGGTGAAGGCCCGATGCACACGGCGCTGATGTTCGTCGGCGAGCAGCCGGGCGACCAGGAGGACCTGCAGGGCCGGCCCTTCGTCGGCCCGGCCGGGCAGCTGCTGGCGCGCGCGCTCGACGAGCTCGGCATCGCCCGCGAGACGGTCTACGTGACCAATGCCGTCAAGCACTTCAAGTTCGAACTGCGCGGCAAGCGCCGCATCCACAAGACGCCGGCGCAGCAGGAGGCGGCCGCCTGCCTGCACTGGCTCGAGAGCGAGATCGAGCTGGTCGCGCCCGAAGCCCTGGTGGCGCTCGGCGCGACGGCGGCGCGGCAGCTGGTGGGCGCGCCGGTGGCCGTGACAAAGCTGCGCGGCCAGTGGCTGACTCGCGCCGACGCACGCCCCGTCCTGATCACCCTTCATCCCTCGGCGCTGCTGCGGATGGAGCCTGCGGACAGGGCGGCCGCCTATGCGGCCTGGCTGAACGACCTTCGGCGCGCTCTCGAGCCGCCCGGTGGAGTAGGCAACGGTCGGATCTGAGGTCAGAAAGCCCTTCCGGCGAGGCGCGATTACACTCCCGATCGCGTCATAACGCGAGGCTGTAAGGATATTCATCTGGGCCGCGACAAGCCCATGCAGTCCCCGGCCCTTTTCAACAACGTTTCAGGAGATAACCGATGAAGTTCGCTACCGCTCTGTTCTGCACCCTGACCCTCGCCGCCAGCGGCGCCATGGCTGCCAAGCACTCGGAGATGAAGCCCGACGCGATGGCCAAGGACACCATGACCATGCAGCAGTGCAAGGACCACATGGCCATGGCCAAGAAGGACGGCGCCAAGAAGGACGACGCCATGATGAAGAAGGACACCATGTGCGCCGACATGATGAAGAAGGACGAGGCGATGAAGAAGGACGCGCCGAAGAAGTAGATCCACGCGACGGTCGCGTCCTACAGCCCGGTCGGGTCACGCCCGACCGGGCTTTCCTTTGCCCGGTGCTGCAATGGCGGTTTGCCTCGAGCGATCCAACGCCATGAACGACAGCACCCACTCTCGCCAGCTTCTCTGGAAGATGATCAAGGGCATCCGCTACGCGATGTTCACCACCCGCCACGGCAACGGCCACCTGCACGCGCGGCCGATGACGACGCAGGATAGGGAGATCGGCGAGGACGGGAGCCTTTGGTTCTTCATGTCGAGGTCGAGCGGCCCGGTCGAGGACCTCGAGGCCGACTCCGTCGTGAACCTCGCCTATGCCGACCCGGGTGCCGACACCTACGTCTCGGTGTCCGGCACCGCGGCCGTCATCGAGGATCCGGCCAAGAAGAAGCAGCTCTGGAACAAGATGACGGAGGCGTGGTTCCCGAACGGGCCCGGGGACCCGGACCTGGCCCTCGTGCAGGTGCAGATCGTCCACGCCAACTACTGGGACGTTAAGGAGAGCAAGCTGGTCCAGCTCTTCGAGATGGCCAAGGCCGTCGTCACGGGCAAGCCGCCGACGGACCTGGGCGAGCAGGGCGAGGTGCGCCTGCGCTGAAGGCCGCGACGCAGTTCACGGCCGGGCGTGCGCCGGGCCGATGTGCACCGGGACGGCAGCGTTGTTCGGGGCTTCACGGGCCGAGGTCGCCGCTAGCCTAGCGACGTCACTGCTCCGAGCCGAACGCCATGCGCCACGCGTCCACGCCACTGCACTTCTCGCCCGCCTTCCAGTCCGCGTCGACCACCGGCGCGATCGAATGGGAAGAGCTGCCGTCGCTGGCCGGTCTCGTCCGGGCCGCCGACGGCGCCGGCGCATCGAAGGCCAGCATGCCCTGGGACGCCACCCGGCCCGCCGAATTCGACCCGAGCCCGCCGTCGCAGCCCTTCCGCGAGCCGTTCAGCGGCGTCGTGATGCGCGAGGTCAACGAGCCCGACGTCTTCCGCCACTTCTTCGGTCGCTGACGCGCGCGCGCGTTCCGCGACGCGGCGATACTCGGCCGGGCCATCGCCCGCGCCGACAGCCGTGACCCTCGCCTCGATCGATGCCGCGACCACGCGCGCGGCCCTTCCCTTTCCTGCCCTGATCCAGACGCTGCGCCAGGCATTTGCCGAGGGCGTCGAGGTGCCGCCACGCCACGCGCACGCGATCGGCGGCGGCTCTGACCGCAGGCCGGGCGGCACGCTGCTGCTCATGCCGGCGTGGCGTCCGGGCCGCCGCGGCGGGGTGAAGACGGTCGCCGTCTTTCCCGGCAACGCCGCGGCCGGGCTGGCGACGCTGCATTCCACCTACCTGCTGTTCGACGCCTCCACCGGCTCGCCGCTGGCCTTCATCGACGGCGACGAGATCACCGCCAGGCGCACGGCCGCCGCCTCGGCGCTCGCGGCTTCGTACCTCGCCCACCCGGGGGCGCGCCGTCTGCTCGTGGTCGGCGCCGGCCGCGTCGCGGCGCTGAGGGCCGCGGCGATGGCGGCCGTGCGCCCGATCGCGGCCGTCGCGGTCTGGAGCCGCCGCCTCGAGGCGGCGCAAGCGCTCGCCGGCCGGCTGGCGGCGAGCGGATTCGACGCCACGGCCAGCACCGATCTCGCCGGCGCCGTGCAGTGCGCCGACATCGTCAGCTGCGCCACGCTGTCGACCGCCGCGCTGGTGCAGGGCGACTGGCTGCGCCCGGGCGCCCATCTCGACCTGATCGGCGCCTTCACGCCGCAGATGCGCGAGTGCGATGCCGGCTGCTTCGAGCGGGCCCGTGTCTTCGTCGACACGCCCGAGGCGATGGCCAAGGCGGGTGACGTGCTCGAGGCGATCCGTGCCGGCAGCTTCGCCGTCGAGCAGTTGCAGGGAACCCTGGCGGACCTGTGCGGGGGCAAGGTGGCCGGCCGCACGGGCGGCGCGGAGATCACCCTGTTCAAGTCGGTGGGCACCGCGCTCGAGGACCTCGCCGCGGCGGAGCTCGTCTTCGACACGGCGGGGACGGCGCGCTCCGCGGCGCCACGAGCGCCTGGCACACCTGCGCGATGACCATGCGCATGCCTGCGACGCCTGCCTGACCGCTGGCGAGCCGGCTCGGTGTCGGCCGGATCTGCTCCTGTTGGCGCGTGCAGAACCAGGACGGCGTCGCCGTGCTGAGACGGAGGGTCACGGCATGTTCCGGCAGCGGGCCGTGCCTGCGCCCTGAGGGCGTGACTTTGTAGCGTTGACGGGTGCGCCCCGGCAACGAAGGCGCCCGGCCGCGGCGCGACAATGCCGAGGCCCGCTCCGGCATCGCGGAGCCGAGACGCCACCGGCTGTTTCGCGACCGCCCGTCCTCTCGTCAGGAGCCCGTTGCCCGCAATGACCCCGGCCACCGAACTCGCGCCAGCGCGGGCGCCCGCCGCCCCCGCGGGTCGGGCCTTGGCAGCGGCGTCCCGCCTCCGCGATTACGAGACGACCGTCGTGGTGCACGAGGGGCCGACCAGCATCGTCTACCTGGCCTGGGACCATTCGCTGCAGCGCAAGGTCGCGATCAAGGAGTACCTGCCGGTGGCGCTGGTCTCGCGGTCGGGCGGCTCGCCGACCGTGGCAACCCGCAGCCCGCGCCAGACCGAAGCCTTCGAGGCCGGCCTCAGGGGCTTCCTCGAGGAGTCGCGCGTCCTGGCCCGCTTCGACCATCCGTCGCTGGCCAAGGTCTATCGCTTCTGGGAGGAGAACGGCACCGCCTACATGGCGATGCCGCACTACGAAGGGCCGACGCTGGCAGCCGCCCTCGCCGAGCTCGGCCACGTGCCCAGCGAGAGCGAGCTGCGGACCTGGCTGCGGCCCGTGCTCAACGCCATCGCCGTGCTGCACGACAGCGGCGTCTGGCATCAGAACATCGCACCGGACGAGATCGTCTTCACGCCGAAAGGGCCGGTGCTGCTCGGCTTTGCCGCGGCTGCGCTCGCGATCGAGGGCGCTCAGCACGCACCGGCCGCGGCCCTCAAGCCGGGCTTCGCGGCGATCGAGCAGTACGGCAGCCCGGCCGCGACGACGCGGGGCCCGTGGACCGATCTCTACGCACTGGCGTCGGTGATCTACGCGGCCATCACCGGCAGCGCACCGACGGCAGCGCCGGACCGGCTCGGCGCCGACCCGGTCGTGCCCCTGTCCATCGTCGCCGCCGGCCTCTACAGCGACGCCTTCCTCGCCGCCGTCGACGCTGCGATGCGGGTGCAGCCGGACAGCCGGCCGCGCGATCACCTGGCCTTTCGCGCCCTGATGGGCGACATCGAGGCACCGGGCGCACCGGTGTCCCTGGCGCCCCGGCGCGACCCGATGCAGGAGCCCTTCGCCGGCCTCGTCGCGGAAGACCGCGTGGTGACCGTGCCGGACCGGCCCTTGCTGGCCCCGGCCGAGCCGACGTTGCCGCCCGGCCCGGCCGCAGGCAGCAGCCGGCCGCAGCCGACCGCCCCCGCGGCGCTGAGCGACATCGGCAGCATGCCGCTGCCGGCCGGGCGCGGCTCGCCGTCGTGGGTGCGCAGCGGGCCTGGCGCAGGTGCACGCGGCAAGCGGGCCCTGTACGGCGTCGTCGCCGTCAGCTGCTTCCTGGTCGGTGCCATCGCCCTGGCGATCCAGTTCACGATGCGCCAGTCGCCGGCCCCGGCTCGCGTGGCCCCCACCGTCGCCGCCGGCCCGGTTC
>NZ_JANODC010000069.1:0-8951 GCF_031412495.1 Rhizobacter sp.
GGCAGTGCCCGCGACCACGCGCGCATGAGCCGGCTGCGCAGCGAGGCCGATGCCGTCCTCGTCGGCGGCGCCACCTTCCGCAACTGGCCGCATCCCGCCCTCCCGGACGAGCCCGACCGGGCCCGCCTGCGCGGGCGGCCCTGGAACGTCGTCGTCACGCGCAGCCTCGACGTGCCGCTCGAGCCGGGGTTCCTGGCCGAGGCGGCGATCCGCCCCCTCTTCCTGACGCGCGCCGGCTCGGTGCCCGCTGGCTTCGCGGCCGAGGTCGAGGCCTGGCCGGGAGAGGGCGACCTGCCGGTGGCCTGGATGCTCGAGCAGCTCGCGCGGCGCGGCGTCGAGCGGCTGCTCGTCGAGGCCGGCGGCGACCTGCTGTTCCAGTTCCTCGCCGCCGACGCGATCGACGAGATGCACGTGACCCTGTGCCCGCTCGTCGTCGGCGGGCCGGCGCCGTCGCTGGTCGACGGCGAGGGCTTCGACCGCGACCGGCTGCACCGGCTCGAGCTGCTCTCGGCCGAGGTCGAGTCCGACGAGGTCTTCCTCCACTACCGCAGCCGGAGAGGGACGTGACGATCACCATCCGCCGCGTCGGGCCCGACGATGCCGCGGCCTTCCCCGCATGATGAACGAGCCCGAGGTGTACGCCGGGTTGATGCAGATGCCGCACACCAACGAGGAGCTCAACGAGCGCGCGATCGCGCTCTACCGCAAGTTCGGCTTCGAGGTCGAGGGCAGGCACCGCGGCTATGCGATGCGCGACGGCTGCTATGTCGATGTCTTCGCCATGGCCCGGCTGCATCCCAGGCCGCCGGTCATCGGGCAGGCAGCGCCGTGAGCAGTCCGGCCCGCGCAAGGCTGGCGTCCCGGGTTGCAGTCGCGGTCTGCGTCGCCTGGTCGGCGTTGCTGCCTGCCTCGGCCGCCGCCCCGGAGCGCGTCTCGTTCCCCAGCCTCGACGGGGCGGGTCGTGCGCCCGTCGTCCTCACCGGCTTCTTCTTCGCCGCGCCCGGCGAGCGGCCGGCTGCGACGGTCGCCCTGTTCCACGGCTGCGGCGGCGCCTACGACCGCCAGGGCGGGCTCGGCCAGCGCATGCGCGACTACGCCGCGCTGTTCAACGGCCGCGGCATGCACGCCCTGGTCGTCGACTCGCTGACGCCCCGCTACGAGAAAGAGCTCTGCACCCAGCGCACCGGCAGCCGCCGCGTCACGATCGCGCACCGGCGCATGGACGCGCTCGGCGCCGTCTCCTACCTCGCCGAGCGCAGGGATGTCGACCCGGCGCGGATCGGCCTCGTCGGCTGGTCGAACGGCGGCAGCGCCGTGCTCGCAGCGACCAACGGGCGCCACCGCGACGTGGCCTCGGCACCGCTCAAGCCGGCGTTCGCGATCGCCTTCTACCCGGGCTGCGAGAACGAGCTGCGGCGCGGCTACGAGCCGACGGGGCCGCTGCTCATCCTGCTCGGTGAGCTCGACGACTGGACCCCAGCGGCACCCTGCCGCGATCTCGCCCGCAAGGGCGTCGACCCGAAGCCGGAGATCGAGAGCTATGCCGGCGCCTGGCACGGCTTCGACTCGGCGGCGCCGGTGCGCCTGCGCAAGGACGTGCCGAACGGCGTGCGCCCGGGGCAGGGCGTGCACGTGGGTGGCCATCCCGAGGCCTGGCGTGCCTCGCGCGAGCGCCTGATTCGCTTCCTCGACGCGCACTAGGCGCGGCAGCGGCGCGAGCCGGTCCGCGCCGGCCCGCCGCGACTAGTCGGCCGCGGCCCAGAACACAGCGAACCAGCCGAGCGGATCGGTCCAGTGCTGCGGCCTGCGAAAGCCCGCCTCGACGAGCATCGACTCGAACGCTCCGAGCAGGTACTTGCACGAGTTCTCGGTGTGGATGCGCTCGCCCACAGTGAAGCGGCGCGAGCCGCCGGGCCAGGCACAAGTCAGGGCCTCGCGTGCCTCGAGGTGCATCTCGATGCGTGAACGGGCCTCGTCGAAGAAGGCGACGTGGCGCCACTGGCGCGGATCGAAGTCGCTGCCGACCAGGCGGTTCAGGTGGCGCAGCGCATTCAGGTTGAAGGCGGCGGTGACGCCGAGCGGGTCGTCGTAGGCGGCGTCGAGCACTGGCTTCGGCTTGACCAGGTCGACCCCGATCAGCAGCCCGCCGCCCGACGCACGCGCGCGGACGCGGCGCAGGAAGGCGAGCGCGTCCGCTGGCGTGAAATTGCCGATGCTCGAGCCGGGGTAGAAGAAGACCGGCCGCTGCTCGCCGACCACGTCGGCCGGGAGCTCGAGCGCCGAGGAGAAGTCCTGGCCGAGGCCGACGATGTCGAGGCGCGGATGCTCGCGCTGCACCTGGCGCAGCGCGTCGCGCAGGAACTCGACCGAGACGTCGACGGCGACGTAGCGGCGCGGCTCGAGCAGCGGGAACAGGCGCAGCGCCTTGGCGCAGTTGCCGGCGCCGAGGTCGACCAGCGTCATCGCCGAGCCGATCGCCGCGCCCATCGTCGCGCCGTGCGCCTCGACGATGGCCGCCTCGGTCCGCGTCGGGTAGTACTCGGGCAGTTCGGTGATGGCCTCGAAGAGCTGCGAGCCGAGCCGGTCGTAGAAGAACTTCGGCGCCAGGCTGGCGCGCTCGGCGCAGAGCGCCGCGAGCGTGGCGTCGCGCTCGGCCGCGGCATCGGCCCGCCAGGTCTGGATGAAGCGCGGCGTCTTCGATTCGGCCATGCGCGCACCTTAGCGTGCAATCGCCCAGAATGCAGGCCATGGCCATTCGCCGCGCTGCCGCATCGCCCGACCGGGGTCGCCGCCATGCCCTGCGCGCGGCGTCGCTGCTCGGCCTCGGCGCCTGCGGCGTGCGGCCTGCGCTCGCTGCCCACGCCGTTCGGCCGTGGCCGCCCGGCCGGCCGGTCCCGCCCTTCGACCTGGTCGACCTGAACGGCAAGCGCTGGCGCCTCGAGCCGCTCAAGGGCCAGGTGGTGGTGCTGAACTTCTGGGCCACGTGGTGCGAGCCCTGCCGCATCGAGATGCCGTCGCTCGAAGCGATGGCGGCGCGCCGAGCCGCATCCGGCGTGACCGTACTGACGGTGAACTACAAGGAGGCACCGGAGGTGATCCGTCGCTTCCTCGAGCGCCTTCCGCTCAAGCTGCCGATCCTGCTCGACGCCGACGGCGACGCGACCTTCGACTGGACCCCGCGCGTCTTCCCGAGCACGGTGCTGATCGGCCGCGACGGCATGCCGGTGCAGGTGGTTCTCGGCGACCTGGACTGGGCCGGTGCCGAGGCGAACGCCTTGCTCGACCCGATGGTCGGCGCGCGCGCCAAGAACTGAAGGGAGCGCCATCGCCTTGGGCACCGCCTTCGCTGCCACCGCCGAGCTCGCCGGCCGCCATCTGGTGCTCGGCCTGTCCGGCGGCATCGCCTGCTACAAGGCGGCCGAGCTGGTGCGCGAACTGGTCAAGGCCGGCGCCACGGTCCAGGTCGTGATGACCGAGGCGGCGGAGCACTTCATCACCGCGACCACGCTGCAGGCGCTGTCGAACCGCAGCGTCTACACCAGCCAGTGGGACGGGCGCGAGGCCAACAGCATGGCGCACATCAACCTCACCCGCGAAGCCCACGCTGTGCTGGTCGCGCCGGCGAGCGCCGACTTCCTGGCCAAGCTGCTGCACGGCCGCGCCGACGACCTGCTCTCGCTGCTGTGCCTGGCCCGGCCGCTCGAGCGCTGCCCGCTGCTCGTCGCGCCGGCCATGAACCGCGAGATGTGGGCGCACCCGGCCACGCAGCGCAACGTCGCCCAGCTGCGCGGCGACGGCACGACGGTGCTCGGCCCCGGCAGCGGCGACCAGGCCTGCGGCGAAGTCGGCGACGGGCGGATGCTCGAGCCGGCCGAGCTCCTCGCCGACGTGATCTCGTTCTTCCAGCCGAAGCGGCTCGCCGGCCGCAGCGTGCTCGTCACGGCCGGGCCGACCTTCGAGCCGATCGATCCGGTGCGCGGCCTGACGAACCGCTCGAGCGGCAAGATGGGCTTCGCCATCGCCCGCGCCGCCGCCGAGGCGGGCGCCGACGTGACCCTCGTCGCCGGCCCGGTCGCCCTGGAGACGCCCCGGCACGTGCGCCGCGTCGATGTCGGCACGGCCCAGGAGATGCACGCGGCCACGCTCGCGGTGGCGCCGCAGAGCGACGTCTTCATCGCCACCGCCGCGGTCGCCGACTGGCGCATCGCCGGCGTCTCGACGGCGAAGATCAAGAAGACCGCGGGCCATGCGACGCCCGCCTTCGAGCTGGTCGAGAACCCCGACATCCTGGCCAGCGTCGCTGCCTTGCCGTCGCCGCCGTACTGCGTCGGGTTCGCCGCCGAGAGCGACAACCTGCTGGCGCACGCGCGCGAGAAGCTGGCCAGGAAGCGCGTGCCCTTGATCGTTGCCAACCTCGGCCCGGCGACCTTCGGCCGCGACGACAACACCTTGACGCTGATCGATGCCGAGGGCGCGCGCGAGCTGCCGCGCGCCGGCAAGCTCGCGCTCGCCCGCCAGCTGGTGGCCGAGATCGCATCGCGCATCGCCGGGCGCCCGCCGCGCGGGCGCTGACGACGTGGTCGCGATCGAAGTCCGGATCCTCGACCCGCGCATGGCGGACCGGCTGCCGGCGTACGCGACCCCGGGCAGCGCCGGCCTCGACCTGCGCGCCTGCCTCGACGCGCCGCTGATCCTCGCGCCCGGCGAGGCCCGGCTGCTGTCGACCGGCCTGGCGATCCACGTCGCCGACCCGAACCTCGCGGCGATGATCCTGCCGCGCTCCGGCCTCGGCCACAAGCACGGCATCGTCCTCGGCAACCTGGTCGGCCTGATCGACTCCGACTACCAGGGGCCGCTCATGGTGAGCTGCTGGAACCGGGGGCAGTCGCCGTTCACCGTCGAGCCTTTCGAGCGGATCGCCCAGCTGGTGATCGTCCCCGTCGTCCAGGCGTCCTTCCGGGTGGTCGACGCCTTCGACGCGAGCGGCCGCGGCAGCGCCGGGTTCGGCTCCACCGGTCGCGCCTGACGCCCGGCAGCGCGGCGGTGTACCGCTCGGCGGCTGGCCCGGCCCCCGGGGTCACAGGGTGTTCCCCAGCCATCACAATCGCCGACGCATGAAGAAGTCGCTGATCGGCTGGCTCGCCGTGGCCGTGCTCGTGGGAGCCGGGGCAGGCTACGTCTTCGTGCGCGGCAAGCCGGCGAGCCCGGCGGACGGCGTCGCCCCGGCAGCGGCGAGAGCTTCCGGGCCAGGCGCGTCCGGCGCCGGTGGCCCGCCGGTGAGCGTCACGACGGTGGCCGTGCAGAAGCGCGACGTCCCGGTCGTCCTCGAGGCGACCGGCACCGTCTCGGCGCTGAACAGCGTCGAGATCCGGCCGCAGGTCGCCGCGGTCGTCAACAAGGTGCACATCCGCGAGGGTCAGTTCGTCAGCGCCGGCCAGCTGCTCTTCACGCTCGACGCCCGCAACGACGAGGTCAACGTAGCCAAGGCCCGGGCCCAGCTCGCCAAGGACCAAGCGGCACTCGCCGACGCCGAGCGGCAATTGGCGCGCAGCCGCGACCTGTTCGCGCAGAACTTCATCTCGCAGAGCGCGGTCGACACGACGCAGACGCTCGTCGATTCGCAGCGTGCCGTCGTCGCCTCGAGCCGCGCCGCGATCGATGCGGCCCAGGTCGGGCTCTCCTACAGCCGCATCAAGGCGCCGGGCGCCGGGCGAGCAGGGGCCATCAACGTCTTCGCCGGGAGCTACGTCCAGCCGAGCTCCGCGCCGCTGGTGACGATCACCCAGCTCGACCCGATCGCCGTGGCCTTCAGCCTGCCGCAGCGCAACCTCGGCGACGCCCTGGCGACGCTGCGCAGCGGTGGCGGCAAGGTGCTCGCGGTCCTGCCCGAGAGCGGCGGGACGATCGCTGGCCGGCTGCAGTTCGTCGACAACGTCGTCGAGGCCAGCTCGGGATCGGTGCGCGTCAAGGCCGAGTTCGCCAACAAGGAGGAGCGGCTCTGGCCGGGCGCCTTCGTGGCCGTGCGCCTGGCCGTGCAGACGCTGAAGGACGCCAGCGTGATCCCGCAGGCGGCGATCATCGAGAGTCCGCGCGGCAGGGTCGTCTACGTCGTCGACGCGTCGAACCGGGCCGCGGCCCGCCTGGTCGAGGTCGTCCATGCCAGCGGCGAGGACGCGGCCGTGACCGGCGTCCGGCCCGGCGAGCGCGTCGTCGTCGAAGGCCGCCAGAACCTGCGCCCCGGGTCGGCGGTGATCGACCGGCCGGCCGGCGCTGCCGCGGGCCGGGGACGCAGCGCAAGCGCCGCGGCCTCGGGCCCGTCGCCGGCACCGTGAGGAGGTCGCCATGAACCTGTCCGAGCTCTTCATCCGGCGGCCGGTGCTGACGGTGCTGCTCAACCTGGCGATCGTCGTCGCCGGCGCCATCGCCGTGAGCAAGATTCCGGTCGCCGCCCTGCCGAGCTACAACACCCCGGTCATCAACGTCTCGGCGCAGCTGCCCGGCGCCAGCCCGGAGACGATGGCGACGTCCGTGGCGCTGCCGCTCGAGAAGCAGTTCCAGACCATCCCCGGGCTGGCCATCATCAGCTCGGCGAGCACGCTCGGGTCGACCTCGGTGACGCTCGAGTTCGACCAGAACCGCGACATCGACGCCGCCGCCGTCGACGTGCAGGCTGCGCTCCTGCGCGCGCAGCGGCAGCTGCCGCAGGACATGACCGTCCCGCCGTCGTACCGGAAGGTCAATCCGGCCGACGCGCCGATCCTGTTCCTGGCGATGACCTCGCCGTCGCTCAGCCTCTCGGACCTGAACGACTTCGCCGAGCACCTGGTGTCGCCGACGCTGTCGACCATCGAGGGCGTGGCGCAGGTGAACATCTTCGGCCAGAAGCGCTACGCCGTGCGGGCCCGGGTCCTGCCCGACGCGCTCGCCGCGCGCAACATCAGCCTCGACGAGCTGACCAACGCGCTGCGCGAAGCCAATGCGAACACGCCGGTGGGTACCCTGGAAGGTCGCTCGCAGACGCTCACCCTGCAGGCGAACCAGCAGCTGCGCAACGCGGCCGAGTTCGCCGACCTGATCGTCAGCAACCGCAACGGCAGCCCGGTCCGCCTGCGCGACGTGGCCCAGGTCGAGGACAGCTTCGAGACCGTCAAGACCGCGGCGACCTTTAACGGCGAGACCTCGATCTCGCTGGCCGTCCTGCGCCAGACCGACGCCAACACGGTGCAGGTGGTCGACGCCGTGCGCGCGGCGCTGGCCGGCTTCCAGTCGCAGCTGCCGCAGTCGGTGCGCATCAGCCTGGTCAACGACCGCTCGGTCTCGATCCGCGAGGCGCTGCACGACGTCACCCTGACGATGTTCGGGACCATCGTCCTCGTCGTCCTGGTGATCTTCCTGTTCCTGCGCCGCTTCGTCGCCACGCTCATCCCGACGCTGTCGCTGCCGGTCTCGCTGATCGGCGCGGTGTCGCTGCTGTGGGCGTTCGGCTACACCATCGACAACATCTCCCTGCTCGGGCTGACGCTGGCCGTCGGGCTGGTCGTCGACGACGCCATCGTGATGCTCGAGAACATCATGCGCCACGTCGAGGAGGGCGTGCCGCCGTTCCAGGCCGCGCTGCGCGGCTCGCGCGAGGTCGGCTTCACGATCAACTCCATCTCGAGCTCGCTGATCGCCGTCTTCATTCCGATCTTCTTCATGCCGGGCGTCATCGGCCTGCTGTTCCACGAGTTCGCGGTCATCGTCTCGCTGGCGATCCTGGCCTCGGCGTTCGTTTCGCTCACGCTGGTGCCGATGCTGGCCAGCCGCTTCCTGAAGAACGACACGCAGATGAAGCGGCCCGGTGCGCTGGTCCGCTCCTTCGAGCGCGGCTTCAACGGCCTGCTCGGTGCCTACACCCGGACCCTCGACCGGGCCCTGGCGCACCGGCCGCTGGTCCTCGTCGTCGCCCTTGCCACCTTCGCCGCCACGGCCTGGCTCTTCGTGACCATCCCCAAGGGCTTCTTTCCCCAGGAGGACATCGGCCAGATCCGGATCACGACCGAAGCCTCCGAGGACACGTCGTTCCCGGCGATGGTGCAGCTGCAGAGCCGCGTCGCCGCCATCGTGCGCGAGGACCCGAATGTCCAGACGGTGAACTCGTTCAACGGCGGCGGCGGGGCGCAGAACACCGGCCGGCTCTTCGTCAACCTCAAGCCGCGCGGCCAGCGCCTGCCGATGAAGGAAGTCATCGAGGGCCTGCGCAAGAAGGTGCGCGAGGTGCCGGGCATCACCGCCTACATGCAGCCGATCCAGAACCTGCAGCTCGGCGGCCGGCCGAGCAAGGCGCAATACCAGTACATCCTGCAGAGCGTGAAGGCCGACGAGCTGAACGACTGGGCCCAGAAGCTGCAGGAGCCGATGCGGGCCGACCCCATGTTCCGCGACGTGACGAGCGACTCGCAGCTGAAGGGCCTGCAGGCGTCGCTGCAGATCGATCGCGATCGCGCCAACACGCTCGGCGTCTCCATCGAGGGGATCCGCAATGCGCTCTTCAGCGCCTTCGGCGAGCGCCAGGTCTCGACGATCTACACGCCGGTCGACAGCTACCAGGTGATCATGGAAGTCGCGCCGAGCGCGAAGCAGGACGAGAGCGCCTTCAGCAACATCTTCGTCCGCTCGTCGACGGGAGCGCTCGTGCCGCTGTCCAGCTTCACCACCGTGACCCGCTCGGTCGGGCCGACCTCGATCAACCACGTCGGCCAGCTGCAGGCGGTGACGGTCTCGTTCAACCTCGCTCCCGGCGTCGCGCTCGGCGACGCGACGGCGAAGAGCGAGCGCTACCGCGAGCAGATTGCCCTGCCGGCCTCGGTGATCACGCGCTACGGCGGCGATGCGGCGGTGTTCAAGAGCTCGCAGGGCAGCCAGGCGATCCTGATCGTCTCGGCCCTGCTGGTGATCTATGTCCTGCTCGG
>NZ_JANODC010000070.1:0-2955 GCF_031412495.1 Rhizobacter sp.
GCGCCCTTCCAGACCGGCGTGGTGACGATGGCCTTGCCGTCGTCGAAGAGGCGAACTGTGTCGAAGGCCTGGAAGCCCCAGTTGAGGAGCTTCTGGCTTTCGTTGGCCCGCGCCTCCATCGAGGTCGTGTTGAGGACGACCGCGAGGATGCGGCGCTTGCCCGCGCCGCCCGCGGCCCCGAGGTTAGGGAACTCGCGCTGGGCCGTCGCCAGCAGGCAGTAGCCCGCCGATTCGGTGTAGCCGGTCTTCATGCCGTCGACCGAGGGGTCGCGGCGCAGCAGCAGGTTCCGGTTGGGCTGGGTGATGTTGTTGTACTTGTATTCCTTGATCGAGTAGTAAGGGAAGTACTCGGGGAAATCGGAAATGATGCGCGCCGCGACGGTGGCGATGTCGCGCGCCGAGCTGCGGTGGCCGGGCTGCGTCAGGCCGGCGACGTTCTTGTAGCTCGTGTTCTTCAGGCCGAAGGCCTGCCCCTGCCGGTTCATCATGTCGACGAAGAGCTCGACGCTGCCGGCGACGCCCTCGGCCAGCGCCACCGCCGCGTCGTTGCCGCTCTGCACGATCAGGCCGCGCAGCAGCTCGTCGACGCTCGGCGTCATCGTCGTGTCGATGAACATCAGCGAGCCGCCGCCCTTGCGTTCGCCCCAGGCGCGCTTGGACACGGGCAGCGGCTGCTCGAGCGTGAGCTTCTTCTCCTTCAGGGCCGCGAAGACGACGTAGGCCGTCATCAGCTTGGTCAGCGATGCCGGGTCGACCTGCGCGTCGGCGTCGCGCTCGGCGAGCGTCTGCCGAGTCGTCAGGTCGACGACGAGGAAGTTCTTCGCCGCCACCTCCGGGGGTTGGGGCGCCTGGGCCTGCACGGCAAGAGAGACGGGAAAGACGAGCACGGCGAGCAGCACGCGCTTGAGGTGATGGGCGAAGGGCATGGGAGGCATGGGGAAGGAGAGGGAAGACCGTCAGACGGCATCGAGGTCGTGCAGTTCACGGACGATGACGCTTTTCAGCAGCGCCAGCTGGCCATGGAAGAAGTGTCCGACGCCCGGGAAGACGAGCACCGGCAGGTGCTGCGGCCGGGCCCAGGCGAGCGTCGACGCGAGCGGCACGACGTCGTCGCTCTCGCCGTGGATCACGACCGAGTCGGGTGGCACCACGGGCACCGCCTGCTTCTCGCTCGACAGGCCGACGAGGACGATGCGGCGCGGCTTCGTGCCTTCGGGCAGCCGGTGCGCGACCTCGGCGGCGACGTAGCCGCCGAAGGAGAACCCGGCCAAGCAGAAGGGAAGGCCGGCGAACTCGGGGCGGGCGCGCCAGCTGCCGAGCACCGAGAGGGCATCGTCGACCTCGCCGACGCCCTCGCCCCAGGTCCCCTCCGACTGGCCGACGCCGCGAAAGTTGAAGCGCACGCTCGACCAGCCGCGCTGCAGGAAGGCGCGGGCGACCGTCTGCACGACCTTGTTGTCGAGCGAGCCGCCGAACTGCGGGTGCGGGTGGCAGACGAGTGCCAGGCCGCGCGGCGCCGCTTCGGTGCGGTCGATCGCGCATTCGATGCGCCCTGCCGGACCGGCGACGCTCTCGCGCACCGTGCGCGGGCTCATCAGCGTCCCACGTCGGGCGGCAGCAGCAATCGCTCGACGATCTTTCCGTGCTTGAGGTGCGAGTCGACGATCTCGTCGATGTCGCTGGCGTCGACGTAGCTGTACCAGGTCCCTTCCGGGTAGACGACGGCGACCGGGCCGCCGGCGCAGCGGTCGAGGCACCCGGCCTTGTTGACGCGGACCTGTCCCGGACCGGCGAGGCCGTCCTTCTTCACACGCGCCTTGCAGCGGTCGAACCCTGCCTGCGCGCCGTGCCGGGCGCACGAATCCTCGCCCTTGTCGCGTTCGTTGAGGCAGAAAAAGACATGCCGCTCGTAGTAGCTCATCCCGTTCGATTCTAGAAGCGCGTCGACAGGTCGCGCGGCTCGCGCGCGCCCAGGCGCACGAGCAGGTAGACCAGAGCCGCATACGGCCAGAGCCAGCCCACCCACTGGGCCGCGCCATGAAAGCGGATGAAGCGCCCCTGCTCCCAGCCCTGCAGGCTCTGCGCGAAGTACGGATCGTCGGGCGCACGGGCGACCAGCATCACCAGCGCGGTGAGGGCGATCAGGCCGAGGCCCGCCGCGACCCGCCGGGGCACCAGGGAGAGGAGCGCCGCCAGCGCGGTGCCGACGCCGAGGGCCTGCAGCGCCTGCGGCGTGGTCCAGGCCAGGGCGTGGCCGGGCCCGAAGTTCAGCGCCGTCGACAGCGTCGTCGTGGCGGCCCCGACCACCACCGCGCCGACCACGATCACGGCCCGGCGCCAGCCGCCCTTGGCGATGGTGAAGGCCACCACGCAGGGAGCGAGCAGCCCGAGGACGATGATCGACAGCTCGGTCGCCGGAGACAGCGTCGTTCCCGTCCGTCCGGGCTCGGCTGCTGAAGCCACCCACCCGCCCGCCCAGGCCTCCGCCGGCGTGCCCTGCAGCATGCTCGCCACGATGGGCTGGGCCCGCTCGAGGATGTGGCCGAGCCCGAACGGGACCGCGGTCGGGAACAGCAGGGCGACCGGCCAGAGCACGAGCAGGGCCAGCCCGCCGGCGCTGCGGGCCACGAACCATCGCTCGCGCGCCTTCTGCCACTGCGCGATGCCGCCGCTGAGGTGCAGGGCGGCGCCGAAGGCGGCACCGAGGCCGGCCCCGGCGACATTCAGGCCGAGGTCGAGCGAGGAAGGCACGCGCCGCGGCAGGTAGTTCTGCAGGACCTCCATGCTGAGCGCGAGCAGCGCGCCGATGACGAGCGACGGCCAGGTGGCGGCGGCGGTGCCGTGGCCGACGCGGACCAGCGCGATGAAGACGAGGACGCCGAACGGCAGGTAGCCGAGCAGGTTCGAGACGAGGTCGAACCCGGTCCAGTAGCGCGGCCAGCCGGTGGCGAGGAA
>NZ_JANODC010000071.1:0-4876 GCF_031412495.1 Rhizobacter sp.
CGCGAACGGCTACGTGGATTACCTCAAGCTGGTCAACGCCCGCGGCGGCATCAACGGCGTGAAGGTCAGCTGGGAAGAGTGCGAGACCGGCTACGCCACCGACCGTGGCGTGGAGTGCTACGAGCGCCTGAAGGGCAAGAACGGCGGCGCGACCGTCTTTCAGCCGCTCTCGACCGGCATCACCTTCGCGCTCACCGAGAAGGCGCCGGGCGACAAGATCCCGCTCATCACCGCCGGCTACGGGCGCAGCGAAAGCGCCGACGGCAGCGTCTTCAAGTGGAACTTCCCGCTCGCCGGCACCTACTGGGTGGCGGCCGACATCCTGACCCAGCACATCGCCAAGAAGGAAGGCGGCTTCGACAAGCTGAAGGGCAAGAAGATCACCCTCGTCTATCACGACAGCCCGTACGGCTAGGAGCCGATCCCGCTGCTGCAGGAGCGGGCCAAGATGCACGGGTTCGAGTTCAACTCGATCCCGGTGACGCATCCGGGTGTCGAGCAGAAGGCGGCGTGGCTGCAGATCCGGCAGAACAGGCCGGACTATGTCTTCCTGTGGGGATGGGGGGTGATGAACTCCACGGCCCTGAAGGAGGCGGTCGCGACCGGCTTCCCGCGCGAGAAGATGTACGGCGTCTGGTGGGCAGCCGCCGAACCGGACGTGAAGGATGTCGGCGATGGCGCCAAGGGCTACAACGGCCTGACTCTGCAGCACGGCGCCGAGCCGAAGTCGAAGGTCGTCAAGGACGTCCTGGCCATGGTGCATGGCAAGGGTCAGGGCACCGGCCCGAAGGAGGAGGTCGGCAGCGTTCTCTACATGCGCGGACTGATGAGCGCGATGCTCGGCGTCGAGGGCGTTCGCCGCGCCCAGGAACGCTACGGCAAGGGCAAGTGGATGAGCGGAGAGCAAGCGCGCTGGGGCTACGAGAACCTGACGCTCGACCAGAAGAAGCTCGACGCGCTCGGCTTCGCCGGCGTGATGCGGCCCATCTCCACCTCGTGCGCCGACCACATGGGTTCCGCCTGGGCCCGCGTGCACACCTGGGACGGTTCGAAATGGGCGGTGACCTCCGACTGGCTGCAGGCCGACGACGCCATCCTCAAGCCGATGGTCCGCGCTGCCTCGGAACGCTACGCCGCCGAGAAGAAGCTGACGAAGCGGACACCGGAGGATTGCCAGACCTGAGCCGTCACGGCGCCCCCTTGCACCCGACCGAACCCTCCCTCCGGGGAGGGCCATGAGCGACCCCATGAGCGCTGCCCCCACCCTCCTCGACGTCAACGGCATCGAGGTGATCTACAGCCACGTCATCCTCGTGCTGAAGGGCGTCTCGCTGCGGGTGCCCGAGGGCTCCATCGTGGCGCTCCTGGGCGGCAACGGGGCGGGCAAGACGACCACCCTGCGCGCGGTCAGCAACCTGCTGGCCGGCGAGCGCGGCGAGGTGACCAAGGGCTCGATCCAGCTTCGCGGCGAGCGCATCGAGAAGCTCAGCACCTCCGACATGGTGGAGCGCGGCGTCATCCAGGTGATGGAAGGCCGGCACTGCTTCGCGCACCTGACGATCGAAGACAACCTGCTGACGGGCGCCTACACGCGCAAGGACGGCAAGGCGGCGATCGCGGCGACGCTGGACAAGGTCTACGCCTACTTCCCGCGCCTGAAGGCGCGGCGTTCCTCGCAGGCGGCGTACACCTCGGGCGGCGAGCAGCAGATGTGCGCCATCGGCCGCGCCCTGATGGCGAACCCGAAGATGGTCCTGCTGGACGAGCCGTCGATGGGTCTGGCGCCGCAGATCGTCGAGGAGGTGTTCGAGATCGTGCGTGACCTGAACTCGAAGGAGAAGGTCACGTTCCTTCTCGCCGAGCAGAACACGAACATGGCGCTGCGCTACTCCGACTTCGGCTACATCCTCGAGAACGGCCGGATCGTGCTCGACGGCCCGGCTGCAGCGCTGCGCGAGAACGAGGACGTCAAGGAGTTCTATCTCGGCACCGGCGGCTCAGGGTCCGGCGAGCGCCGCAGCTTTCGAGACGTCAAGAGCTACAAGCGGCGCAAGCGCTGGCTGGCCTGAGAAACGAGGAAACTACACCATGCCCCGCGCCGATGCCGATGCCCTGGCCCGAATCGCGCCCGTCCTGCGCCAGCTCCGCGACATCAAAGGCGTGCGCGAGGAGCGGCCCGGCATCTTCTACGCCCGCCGCGAAGCCTTCGTCCACTTCCACGACGATGGCGGCGGCCTGTACGCCGACCTGAAGAAATCGGGCGGCGCGGGGTTCGACCGCTATCCGCTGGTGACGCCTGCACAGCAGCGCAAGCTCGTCGACGACGCCAAGGTCCGCGCCGGCCGCCTGGAAGACGAGTGATGGCGTCCACCGCGCTCACCGAACCGCACTGCTGGGAAACCGGCGCGATCGTGGGCTCTGAGCACTTCGACACCCTGGAGACGCGCAGCCCGGAGCAGCGCGAGTCGGCGCTGCTGGCCGCCTTGCGCGCCCAGATCGCGCAGGCCATGGCGCGCGCGCCCGCGGTCGCCGAACTGCTGGACGGCATCGATGCCGCGGCAATCGACTCGCGGCAGGCCCTCGCCCGACTGCCCATGCTGCGCAAGCACGAACTGCTGGAGCGGCAGAAAAACCGCTCGGCTTCCGACGTCTTCGGCGGCTTCTCGACCGTCGGCTGGGGCGCGGTGCGCCCCCCCGGCGAGCGGGCCCTGCGCGTTTTCGCATCGCCCGGGCCGATCCACGAGCCGGAGACCGCCCGCCCGGACTACTGGCGGATGGCCCGTTCGCTCTTCGCCGCGGGCTTTCGCGCCGGCGACCTGGTCCACAACGCGTTCAGCTATCACTTCACGCCGGCCGGGTCGATGATGGAGAGCGGCGCGCACGCGATCGGCTGCACCGTCTTCCCGGCAGGAACCGGCCAGAGCGAGCAGCAGGTGCAAGCGATGGCGAGCCTGGCTCCCCAGGCCTACGCCGGCACGCCGAGCTTTCTTCGCATCCTGCTCGACAAGGCCGACGACATGGGCGTGGCCCTGCCGTCGCTGACCAAGGCGGCGGTGAGCGGGGAGGCATTCCCGTCGGTGCTACGCGACTGGCTGCAGGCCCGCGGCATCGCCGCCTGTCAGAGCTACGGCACCGCCGACCTCGGCCTCGTCGCCTATGAGACCTCGGCCCGCGAAGGTCTTGTCATCGACGAGGGCGTCATCGTCGAGATCGTCCGCCCCGGCACCGGCGAGCCGGTCGACGACGGCGACGTGGGCGAGGTGGTCGTCACGACCCTCAACCCCGACTACCCGCTGATCCGCTTCGGAACGGGCGACCTGTCCGCGGTGCTCCCCGGCCCCTGCCCGACCGGTCGCACCAACACCCGCATCCGCGGCTGGCTCGGCCGCGCCGACCAGGCGACGAAGGTCCGAGGCATGTTCGTCCATCCTTCGCAAGTTGCCGAGATCGCCCGCCGCCACCCCGAGATCGGGCGGGCCCGGCTGGTCGTCGAAGGCGAGGTCGCCGCCGACCGGATGACCCTGCGCGTCGAGGTCCAGGGCGCTGCTGAAGGGCTCGCCGAACGCGTCGCGCAGACGGTACGTGACGTCACCAAGATGCGCGCCGAGGTGCTGCTGTGCGCTCCGGGCAGCTTGCCCAACGACGGCAAGGTGATCGAGGACCTGCGCCCCGTCGGCTGACCCGCGTGCCGGGCGGCTTGCCGCTGTCAGTGCTTTCCACGCTGTCGCGAGGTCTGTCAATTGCCACAATCCGCCGACTCCAGTTGCTCCAGGGAACGTACGACCATGCGCAAATCCGCCCTCCTCCTCGGTGTCCTGACCTTCGTGATCGCCGGCCCGGCGCTCGCCCAGTACCCGGACAAGCCTGTCACCCTCGTCGTCCCGTTCACGGCAGGGGGCCCGACCGACAAGGTCGCCCGCGACCTGGCCGAAGCGCTGCGCAAGCCCCTGGGCGGCCAGAGCATCATCGTCGAGAACGTCGGCGGTGCCGGCGGCACCCTGGGCGCAGCCAAGGTGGCGCGGGCGCCCAACGACGGCTACACGCTGCTCCTGCACCACATCGGCATGAGCACCTCGCCGGCCCTGTACCGGAACCTGCCCTACAAGACGCTCGAGGACTTCGAGTACCTGGGCATGATCAACGAGGTGCCGATGACCCTGATCGGCCGCTCCACGCTGCCGGCGAACAACTACGCCGAACTGATCAAGTGGATGGAGGCGAACAAGGGCAAGATCAACCTCGCGAACGCCGGTCTGGGCGCGGCGTCGCACCTGTGCGGGTTGCTGCTGCAGAGCTCGCTGAAGATCGACATGCAGACGATCCCGTACAAGGGCACGGCCCCGGCGATGACCGACCTGCTCGGCGGCCAGGTCGACGTCATGTGCGACCAGACGACGAACACCACCAGCCAGATCGAAAGCGGCAAGGTCAAGGCCTATGCGGTCACGTCTGCCAAGCGGCTCACGACGCCGGCCTTGAAGAATCTGCCCACGCTCGACGAGGCCGGCCTGAAGGGCTTCAACGTGTCGATCTGGCACGGCCTGTACGCGCCCAAGGGCACGCCCAAGGCCGTGACCGACAAGATCGGCAACGCCCTGCGCACGGCGCTGAAGGACCCGGAGTTCATCAAGCGCGAGGAAGCACTCGGGGCGGTGATCGTCAGCGACAACCGCGTCAACGGACCGGAGCACAAGAAGTTCGTGGAGGCGGAGATCGCCAAGTGGGGGCCGGTCATCAAGGCGGCCGGCCAGTACGCCGACTGAACCGACAGCGCATTCGGCGCAGCAGGTGCGGTCACGCGCTGCAGCGGCGTCTCACTTCGCGTCCTCGACGGCCTTGAAATAGGCTTCCTGGTTGGAAGGCAGGAGCTGGATCG
>NZ_JANODC010000072.1:0-3095 GCF_031412495.1 Rhizobacter sp.
TGCGCGAGCGGCGCGACGCGCCCTGGCACCCGGCCGGAGCGACACCCGAATGAAGCTGCAGCTCGTCCCGCCCCGACAGGGGCTGGCCTGGGTCCGCAGCTCCTTCCGGGTCTTCGGCCGGCAGCCGCTCGGCTTCGCATCGCTGTTCGCCGCCTGCCTCTTCGTGTTCCTGCTCCTCGGCATCGTTCCCCTGGTCGGCACGGCGATCCTGCTGATGCTGCCGCCGGCGGGCTCGCTCCTCTTCATGGTCGCCAGCGAGCGCGTCAGCGGCGGCCGCACGGCGATGCCCGGGGCGGTCGTCGAAGTGTTCTCGTCGGGCCGGCGCAAACTGGTCGGCCTGCTCGCGCTCGGCATCGCCTACGCCGCCTCGACCTTCATCGCGTTCTGGTTCGCCGGCGTGCTCGACGGCGGCGCCCTCGAGGCCTTTTTCGAATCGCTGCCCGACGGCAAATCCACGCCGGAGTCGATGGCCACGCGCATGGCCGACCCGATGCTGCAGTTCGGGCTGATCCTGCGCCTGAGCTTCGCCGCCCTGCTGTCGGTGCCGTTCTGGCATGCGCCGGCCCTGGTCCACTGGGGCGACCAGCCCTGGGCCAAGTCGCTGTTCTTCAGCACCGTCGCCGTCTGGCGCAACCGCGGCGCGTTCGCGATCTACGGCCTGGCGTGGACCGTCCTGTGGCTGGTCCTGCTGGTGCTCGTCAGCCTCGGCGTGGGCCTGCTCGGGCCGCAGCGCTTCACGCTGGTCGCGACGCCGCTCACCCTGATCTTCTCGACCGTCTTCTACGCGAGCCTCTGGTTCACCTTCGCCGACTGCTTCGCCGCCGCCGAGCCGGCCGAGGCCCCCGCTTCGACGCCTGCTGCCTGACCGGCGCGATCCGACTTCCTCCACGAAAGGTCTGCTCATGAACAAGGTTGCACTCGTCACCGGTGCCGGCAGCGGCATCGGCCGCGCTGCTGCGCTCGCCCTGCTGAAGGCGGGCTACGCCGTCGTCCTGGCCGGCCGGCGCGCCGACGCGCTGGACGCGACGCGCGAGGCCGCCGGCGACGCAGCCGACCGCGCTCTGGCCGTGCCGACCGACGTCACCGACCCGGAAGCCGTGAAGACCCTCTTCGCGCGCACCCGGGACGCCTTCGGCCGCCTCGACGTGCTCTTCAACAACGCCGGCACCGGCGCACCGCCGCTGCCGCTCGAGGAGCTCACGGTCAAGCAGTGGCAGACGGTGGTCGATATCAACCTCACCGCCGTGTTTCTCTGCACGCAGCAGGCCTTCGTGCTCATGAAGAGCCAGTCGCCGCGCGGCGGGCGGATCATCAACAACGGCTCGATCTCGGCGCACGCGCCGCGTCCGTTCAGCTCGCCGTACACCGCGACCAAGCACGCCATCACCGGCCTGACCAAGGCGACCTCGCTCGACGGCCGCCCGTTCGACATCGCCTGCGGCCAGATCGACATCGGCAACGCCGCGACCGAGATGACCGAGCGCATGAAGAAGGGCGTCCCGCAGGCGGACGGCTCGATGGCGGTCGAGCCGACGATGAACGTCCAGCACGTCGCCGACACGGTCGTGCACATGGCCGGCCTGCCGCTCGACGCCAACATCCAGTTCGTCACCGTCATGGCGACCAAGATGCCCTTCGTCGGCCGCGGCTGAGCGCAGGCGTCGCTGCCGGCCTCCCGATCGAACACAATCGGCCATGCCCTCGTCTCGCGCCCCCCGTCTCCTGCCGTTCGCTGCCGTCCTGGCCTGCGCCGGCGCACTCAGCGGCTGCGCCGTCGTGACGATCGCCGGCGCCGCGGCGGGAGCGGCGGTGTCGGTCGGCGGCGCGGTCGTCGGCAGCACCGTGAAGGTCGCCGGCAAGGTGGTCGAGAAGACCATCGACCTGGCCGTGCCGTCTTCCACGCCGGCCCCGCAAAAGTAGCGCCCGCGGCGAGCGCAGCCATTGCAGGTTGCTCCGTCCCTGACGCGGCGGGCAGAATCGGGTCCCCACTCGCACTTGCGTCAATGACCCCCATCCATCTCATCGGCGGCGAAAAAGGCGGCGTCGGCAAGTCGCTGATGGCCCGCGTCCTGGCCCAGTACATGATCGACCGGGAGCTGCCGTTCCTCGGCTTCGACACCGACCGCTCGCACGGTGCGCTGATGCGCTTCTATTCCGGCTATGCCTCGCCGGTCGCCGACGACAAGGTCGAGTCGCTCGACTCGATCGTCGAGGCGGCTGTCGACCAGCCGGGCCGGCGCATCCTGGTCGACCTCGCCGCCCAGACGCACGACGCGCTGGCCGGCTGGATGGAGGACGCCGGCGTCGTCAACCTCGCCGACGAGCTCGGCATGAAGCTCTTCTACTGGCACGTGATGGACACCGGCAAGGATTCGGTCGATCTGCTGCGCCGCCTGCTCGACCGCTTCGGCACCGGCCTGGCCTACGTCCTCGTGCGCAACCAGGTGCGCGGCACCGACTTCGTGACGCTCGAGCAGTCCGGCGAGCAGGCGCGCGCCATCGGGATGGGAGCGCGGGTGGTGACGCTGAAGAAGCTGAACGAGCACGTGATCCAGAAGATCGACAGTGCCAGCAGCACCTTCTGGAAGGCGAAGAGCTCGGACCGCGACCCGAGCGGCCTGGGCCTGATGGACCGGCAGCGCGTGAAGATGTGGCTGCGCGACGCCTACCGCGAGATCGACGAGGTCGGCGTCTGATTTCCATGCTGCCGCGCCGCCGCTTCCTGCATGGCGCTGCAGCCTTCACCGCGATGCCCTGGCTCGCCGCAGACCCCGCCGGCGCCGCCGACACGCCCCGCTTCGCTCTCGGGGTCGCCTCGGGCCAGCCCCGCGCCGACGGTCTCGTGCTCTGGACGCGGCTGACCGGTGGCGACCTCGCCGAACGCGAGACGGTGCGCTGGGAAGTGGCCGACGACGAGCGCTTCCAGCGCGTGGTCGCGCGCGGCGACGAGACGGCCGAAGCGGCCTGGGCGCACAGCGTCCATGCGGAGCCGGCCGGCCTCGAGCCAGGGCGCTGGTACTGGTACCGCTTCAGCGCCCTCGGCGAGCGCAGCAGCGTCGGTCGCACGCGCACCGCGCCTCGCGCCGATGCGGCAG
>NZ_JANODC010000073.1:0-2039 GCF_031412495.1 Rhizobacter sp.
TGCGAGAAGGCGTCGGCGATGTCCGGCCAGTTCCAGTTGCGCACCGCCGGCGGCGCGTAGGCCGTCAGCGTGTCGACGTACCACTGCAGCGCCTGCACCGCCTGCGGCGAGTTGACGACGACGTTGCCGCCCTGCATCCAGGTGCCGCCGAAGCCGCGGAAGAGCGACGGGTAGATGTACATGTTCTGGCCGGCGCCGGAGAAGCCGCGCAGCGCGAGGCCGTGGATGCGCGCGTTCGGGTCGGTGAGCGCCTTGGCGTTGGCGACCAGCTGCTCGTAGGTGTCGGCCGGCTTCAGGCCCTTGGCGTCGTAGAGGTCCTTGCGGTAGACCTGCACCGTCACCTCGCCGTCGAACGGGATGCCGTAGGGCTTGCCGTCGATCGAGGCGGCGTCGCGCCAGGCCTTGATGATGTCGTCGTAGTTGAACCAGGCCTTGTCAGTCAGCGTGGCGTCGTTGAGGTACTTGTCGAGCGGCTCGACCCACTTGTTGGCGACGTACAGCGGGTAGTACATCGGGTCGGCGGCGTGGGTCGCGTAGGTCGCCGTCTTCGACGACAGGTCGAGCAGCGCCTTCTGCCGGATCTGCCCCGGCGGCACCTTCTCGAAGCGCAGCTTGACGCCGGTGAGCGCTTCGAACTGCGGTTGCAGGGTGATCAGGTTCTCGAAGTAGCTCGCCGGGATGACGGCGACGGTGATCGTCTCGCCCTCGACCTGCTTCCAGTTGATCTTCGCCGCGCGATACGGGGCGAGGTCGTCGGCCTGGGCCAGCGCCGGGCCGACAAGCGCGGGTCCGCAGACCGCGAGCGCACCGAGGGCGGCGCCCTGCTTCAGGACCGTGCGGCGACCGGGCAGATGGCTCATGACGCGTCTCCTCTGTATTCGATTACATGACGGTAGCAGCGCCCGCCCGCTCGCACAATCCGCGGGGGGTCAGCGTTTCTACCGAGCCGGACGATTCCCCTTCTGTAATCGAATCCATCGATGCACCGCGCGACGTCGCTCGCCGACCGGCCGGGCCGTCCGAGCGCCAAGGACGTGGCCCGCCTCGCCGGCGTGTCCACGGCAACGGTGTCCCGCGTCATCAACTCGCCGGAGCAGGTGGACGCGCGCACGCAGCGCCTGGTGCGCGAGGCCGTCGACAAGCTGCGCTACGTGCCGCACGGCGCGGCGCGCGCGCTGCGAAGCGCGCGCAGCCACATGGTCGGCGCGGTCGTGCCTTCGTTCGACTACGCGCTGTACGCGCGGACGACGAGCGCGATGCAGGCGGTGCTCGACGCCAAGGGCTATTCCCTCGTCCTCGCCGAGCACCACTACGACCTTGGCGCCGAGCTGCGCACGACGGAGCAGCTGATCCGGCGCGGCGTCGACGCCTTCGTCTTCGTCGGCCTCGACCACGACCCGGCCCTGTTCGCGCTGCTCGAGAGCTATGGCCGGCCCTACGTGCTGACCTGGGGCGTGGACCCGATGCGCCGCCATCCGAGCATCGGCTTCGACAACCGGGCCGCCACCTTCGAGATGACGCGGCACCTCATCGGCCTGGGCCACCGCCGCTTCGGCCTGCTCAGCGCCGTCACCGCCGGCAACGACCGCGCCAGCGAGCGCGGCGCCGGCGTGCGCGGCGCCCTGGCCCAGGCCGGTCTCGCCCTCGACGAGCGCTGCGCGCACTGCGGCCCGATCGATCTCGGCGCGGCCGCGGCCATGATGAGGAAGCTGCTGGCGTTGCCGAAGTCGCGCCGGCCGACGGCGGTGATCGGCACCAACGACGTCTTCGCCGTCGGCGCCATGGTCGCCTGCCGGGCCGAGGGCGTGGCGATCCCCGACGAGGTGTCGATCACCGGCTGCGACAGCACCGACCTCGGCGCGACGCAGACGCCGGCCCTCACCAGCATCCGCACGCCGATCGTGGAGATCGGCCGCGCCGCCGCGGAGCAGGTGGTCGCTCGCCTGGCCGGGCGGCCCTTCGTTGCGTTCCAGACGCTGGGCTTCGAGCTGGTCAGCCGCGGCAGCACGGCCGCTCCGGCGAAGACTTGAGCACCGCAC
>NZ_JANODC010000074.1:0-1782 GCF_031412495.1 Rhizobacter sp.
TCGGCAACTTCGACGGCGTGCATCGCGGCCACCAGGCCATGCTTGCCCTGCTCGTCTCCGAGGCGGCGCATCGCGGCCTGCCCCCCACCGTCCTCACCTTCGAGCCGAACCCGCGCGACTGGTTCGCGGCGCGCGCCGGCAAGCCCGAGACGGCGCCGACCCGCATCGCCACCCTGCGCGACAAGCTGGGCGAGCTCGAGCGCTGCGGCATCGTGCAGACGGTCCTGCTTCGCTTCGATGCCGCCTTCGCGGCGCAATCGCCGGCCCAGTTCATCGACGACGTGCTGGTGCGCGGCGCCGGCGCCCGCTACGTGCTGGTCGGCGACGACTTCCGCTTCGGCGCCCGCCGCGCCGGCGACTACGCCCTGCTCGACGCGGCCGGCGATGCGCAGGGCTTCGACGTCGCCCGCATGATGAGCTACGAGGTGCACGGCCTGCGCGTGTCGAGCTCGGCCGTTCGCGCCGCCCTGGCCGCCGGCGACATGGCCGAGGCGCAGGCGCTGCTCGGGCGGCCCTACAGCATCAGCGGCCGCGTCATCCACGGCGCCAAGCTCGGCCGCGAGCTCGGCGCGAGCCGCAGCGGCCGCGGCGACGGCTTTCGCACCCTCAACATTCGCTTCCCGCATCCGCGCCCGGCGGCGATGGGAATCTTCGCGGTGCGCGTGCACGGGCTCGGCCCGATCGCGCTCGACGGCGTCGCCAGCCTCGGCCGCCGCCCGACCGTCGACGACAGCGGCCGCGTCCTCCTCGAAGTGCACTGCTTCGAGTGGCCGAAGGGGCTCGGCGTCGAGGGGGGCTACGGTAAACTCGTCCGCGTGGAACTGCTCAAGAAACTGCGCGACGAAGCCCGCTACGACTCGCTGGCCGCGCTCGCCGAAGCGATCCGCCGCGACAGCGACGAAGCGCGCGCCTTCATGGCCGGCCGCGCCGCCGACCGGGCTGCGGAGGAGACGCACGCGACCACCGGACGCCAGACCACGCGCGACCGAATTTGACCGGCGTCGCGGTCACGCTCCGGCGTGACTCCGCCCCGACGCGCGCGCTGCCGCCGTCGCCCCTCGACCCGGCTGCCGCCAGCGGCAGTTCCCACGTGCCCCTGCTCTCCAGGACTCGCCATGGCTGACGAACCCGCCGCGACCGACTACCGCGCGACGCTGAACCTTCCCGACACGCCGTTCCCGATGCGCGGCGACCTGCCCAAGCGCGAGCCCGGCTGGGTCAAGGCCTGGAGCGACGAAGGCGTGTACCGGCGCCTGCGCGAGGCCCGGCACGGCCGGCCCCGCTTCGTCCTCCACGACGGCCCGCCGTACGCCAACGGCCAGCTGCACGTCGGCCACGCCGCCAACAAGATCCTGAAGGACATGATCGTCAAGGCGCGCCAGCTCGCCGGCTTCGACTCGCGCTACACGCCGGGGTGGGATTGCCACGGCCTGCCGATCGAGAACCAGATCGAGAAGACCTTCGGCCGCGGCCTGGCACGTGCCGACGTGCAGGCGAAGAGCCGCGCCTACGCTACCGAGCAGATCGCCCAGCAGATGGCCGACTTCAAGCGGGTGGGCGTGCTCGGCGACTGGGAGCACCCGTACCGGACCATGGACTTCGGCAACGAGGCCGGCGAGATCCGCGTCCTCAAGCGCCTCGTCGAGCGCGGCTTCGTCTACCGCGGCCTGAAGCCGGTCTACTGGTGCTTCGACTGCGGCTCGTCGCTGGCCGAATTCGAGATCGAGTACGCGGATCGCAAGTCGAGCGCGGTCGACGTCGGCTTCCTGGCCGCCGAACCGG
>NZ_JANODC010000075.1:0-13095 GCF_031412495.1 Rhizobacter sp.
GACGGCGACCTGGTCGCCATCGAAGCGGGCGAGGTCAAGTGGAAGAAGCCGCTGGGCGTTCGCGTCGCGACGGCGCCGCTGGTGGCGGGAGCCCGGGTCTTCGTCCTCGGCGTCGACCGGGCGGTGCAGGGCTTCGATGCCAACGACGGGGCCAAGCTCTGGCAACTGCAGCGTCCCGGCGACCCGCTGACACTGTCGCAGACCGGGGTCATCGCCGCCTACAAGAACACGCTCGTCGTCGGCCAGGGCCCGCGCATGGCGGGCATCGACCCGTTGACGGCTTCGCTGCGCTGGGAAGTGCCGGTCGGCTCGCCGCGCGGCGCCAACGAGGTCGAGCGGCTCGCCGATCTCATCGGGCCGGTGCTGCGCGCCGGCGAGCTGCTCTGCGCGCGTTCGTTCCAGGCGGCCGTCGGCTGCGTCAACGCCGAGCGCGGCAGCATCGTCTGGAACAAGACGATCGGCGGGACCGATGCGATCGGCGGCGACGCCGGCCTCCTTTTCGGTGCCGATGCCTCCGACCGGCTCACCGCCTGGCGCACGCCCAGCGGCGAGGTCGCGTGGACCTCGGAAGCGCTCATGTTCCGCAGCCTCGGCACGCCGGCAGTGGTGGCCGGGTCTGTCGTCGTGGGCGACAGCAAGGGCACGCTGCACTGGCTGTCGCGCGACAAGGGCGAGGCGCAGGCGCGCGTCACCACCGACGGCAGCGCGATCGGCGTCCCGCCGGTGGTTGTCGGCGGGCTGCTGATCGTGGTGACGCGCTCGGGCGGCATCTTCGCGTTCCGCCCGTAGCGCGGCCAGGGTCCGGGTGAAACCCGTCATCGCGCTGGTCGGCCGGGCCAACGTCGGCAAGTCGACGCTCTTCAACCGGATGACGAAGTCGCGCGACGCGATCGTCGCCGACTTCGCCGGGCTGACCCGCGACCGGCACTACGGCAATGCGCGCGTCGGCGGCAGCGAGTTCATCGTCGTCGACACCGGCGGCTTCGAGCCGCAGAACCCGACCGGCGTCGTGCGCGAGATGGCGCGCCAGACCGAGCAGGCCGTCGCCGAGGCCGACGCGGTGGTGTTCGTCGTCGACGTGCGCGCCGGCGTCTCGGCGCACGACCACCAGATCGCCCGCTACCTGCGCACCACCGGCAAGCCGGTGCTGCTCGCCGCCAACAAGGCCGAGGGCATGCCGGAGTCGCCGCTGCTGGCGGAATTCTTCGAGCTCGGCTTGGGCGCGCCGCACCCGGTCTCGGCGGCGCACGGGCAAGGCGTCGACACCCTGGCCGCGGGGGCGCTCGAGGCGGCGATCGGCGCGCCGGCCCTCGAGCCCGATGCGCCCGGCGCCGTGCCGGCGGGCTCGGGCGGCGACGCCGGCGAAGCGGCGCCGGCGGACCCCGACGCGCCGATCCGCCTGGCCGTCGCCGGCCGGCCAAACGTCGGCAAGTCGACGCTCATCAACGCCTGGCTCGGCGAGGAACGTCTGGTCGCGTTCGACCAGCCGGGCACCACGCGCGACGCGATCGTCGTTCCCTTCGAGCGCGGCGGCACTCGCTTCGACCTCATCGACACCGCTGGGCTGCGCCGGCGCGGCAAGGTCTTCGAGGCCGTCGAGAAGTTCTCCGTCGTGAAGACCCTGCAGGCGATTTCCGAGGCGAATGTCGTCCTGCTGCTGCTCGATGCGACCCAGGGCGTCACCGACCAGGACGCGCACATCGCCGGCTTCATCCTCGAGAGCGGCCGCGCCGTGGCCGTGGCCGTGAACAAGTGGGACGCGGTCGACGACTACCAGAAGGAGCAGCTGCAGCGCTCGATCGAGCAGCGCCTGCCGTTCCTGCGCTTCGCGCCGGTGCTCATGATCTCGGCCAAGCGCCGGCAGGGCTTCGCGCCCGTCTGGAAGGCCATCGCCGATGCCCACGCCTCGGCCAACTGCAAGATGCCCACGCCGGTGCTGACGCGCCTGCTCCAGGAGGCGGTGCTGCACCAGACGCCCAAGCGAGCCGGCGCGTTCCGGCCCAAGCTGCGCTACGCCCACCAGGGCGGCATGAATCCGCCCCTGATCGTCATCCACGGCAACTCGCTGGAGCACGTCACCGACTCCTACAAGCGCTTCCTCGAAGGGCGCTTCCGGGCCCACTTCAAGCTCACCGGAACGCCGCTGCGGATCGAGATGCGCTCCTCGAAGAATCCCTTCGCCGACAAGCGCGACTGACATGGCCTTACGCCGCGTTTGCGCCAGACCCCTGTGTTAAGGTTTCCCGCTCCAGAACACATCACGGAGCATGAACGTGAGCAACAAAGGGCAGCTCTTACAAGACCCCTTCCTGAATCTGCTTCGCAAGGAGCACGTTCCGGTTTCCATCTACCTCGTCAACGGGATCAAGCTGCAGGGCCACATCGAGTCCTTCGACCAGTACGTCGTCCTGCTGCGCAACACCGTCACGCAGATGGTCTACAAGCATGCGATCTCGACCGTCGTGCCGGGCCGGGCGGTGAACTTCCAGGCCAATCCCGAGCCGACCGAACCCTCTTGAGGCGCCCACGAACCAGCGCGCGAACGGGCCCTTGAGCGGCCCGGCACTTCCGGAAGGCAACGACGCCCCGGCGCGGGCGATCCTCGTCGGCGTCGACTTCGGCGCCAAGCGTTTCTTCGATCCGTCGCTGGACGAGCTCGCCCTGCTCGCGGAGTCGGCCGGCGACGTCGCCGTGGCCCGCGTCGTGGCCCGGCGCAAGGCGCCCGATGCCGCCTTCTTCGTCGGCTCGGGCAAGGCCGACGAGCTGCGCGAGCTGGTCCAGCTGCACCAGGCCGAAGCGGTGCTGTTCGACCAGGCGCTCTCGCCCGCGCAGCAGCGCAACCTCGAGCGCCATCTCGGCGTCGCCGTGGCCGACCGGACGATGCTGATCCTCGAGATCTTCGGCGAGAGGGCGCAAAGCCACGAGGGCAAGCTGCAGGTCGAGCTGGCCCGCCTGCAGTACCTGTCGACGCGGCTGGTCCGGCGCTGGAGCCACCTGGAGCGCCAGCGCGGCGGCATCGGCACGCGCGGCGGCCCGGGCGAAGCGCAGATCGAGCTCGACCGGCGCATGATCGGCGAGCGCATCAAGAGCATCAAGAAGCAGCTCGAGAAGGTGAAGCGACAGCGCAGCACGCAGCGGCGGGCACGCCAGCGCAACGAGGCCTTCCGGGTCTCTCTGGTCGGCTACACCAACGCGGGCAAGTCGACCCTGTTCAATGCCCTCGTCCACGCCGATGCCTATGCCGCCGACCAGCTGTTCGCGACGCTCGACACCACGACGCGCCAGCTCCACCTGGATGGCGTCGAGCGTTCGGTCGCCCTGTCCGACACGGTCGGCTTCATCCGCGACCTCCCGCACACGCTGGTCGAGGCTTTCGAGGCGACGCTGCAGGAGGCCGCCGACGCCGACCTCCTGCTGCACGTGGTCGACGGCTCGAGCCCGGAGTTCGCCGAGCAGATGGCCGAGGTGCAGCGCGTCCTGGCCGAGATCGGCGCTGCCGACGTTGCGCAGGTCGTGGTCTTCAACAAGCTCGACCGCCTGGTCGAGACGGAACGGCCACGCGTGTCTGCGGACAGCGTCGAGCTGCCGTCCGGGCGGCGTGCGGCGCGGGTGTTCGTCAGTGCCGCCGGCGGCGAAGGCCTGCCGGTGCTGCGCGACATGATCGGCGCGGCGGCACGGGGCGATGGCTTGAACGACGCCGCCCCGGCCTCACCTTCGCTCGGTGGCGCCGATGCCGCGGCCGACACCGACCACCCGGGCAGCCAGCTCGGCGATCCCCGCGATTCCAGCGAAAACGACCGCACCGGCACCTATCATTCCGACCTCTGATCCCTTCGGCCTCTCCCCGCCCGACACGCGCGCCTCCATGACACTTCCTTCATCGCCCGACGAATCGTCCCGCCAACGTTGGAGCGAGCTCGTCTCGGCCGCTCGCGCGCTCGCCGCGGCGGCGTGGCGTGGCCGGGCGCGTCGCCGTGCGGTCGACGGCCCGGCAGGCGCCGCGGTGCTCGAGAGCACGGGCGGAGGCGGCCGCAACGACGGCCCGCCCGATCTCGACGAGCTGTGGCGCGACTTCAATCGCAAGCTGACGGGCCTTTTCGGTGGCAAGGGCAGCCCGCGCCGGACCGGCGGTCCGGGCGACTCCGGCGGCGGCGGTCCCTCCAACTTCCAGCCGAACCTGAAGAGCGCGGGCGTGGGCGCGGCGCTGATCGGCGGCGTCATCGTCCTGATCTGGCTCGGCAGCGGCGTCTTCATCGTCCAGGAAGGCCAACAGGCGGTGGTCACGTCCTTCGGCCGCTACAGCCACACGGTTGATGCCGGCTTCCAGTGGCGCTTTCCGTACCCGTTCCAGGCCCACGAGACGGTCAACGTCACGCAGCTGCGCTCGACCGAGGTCGGCCGCAACACCGTGTCGCAGGCCACGGGGCTGCGCGATTCCTCGATGCTCACGCAGGACGAGAACATCGTCGACATCCGCTTCACGGTGCAGTACCGGCTGAAGGACGCGCGTGCCTTCCTGTTCGAGAACCGCGACCCCGAGCAGGCCGTGACGCTGGCTGCCGAGTCGGCGGTGCGCGAGATCGTGGGCAAGAGCATGATCGACTCAGTGCTCTACGAGCAGCGCGACGTCATCGCTGCGGAAGTGGGCAAATCGGTCCAGACCCAGCTCGATCGCCTGAGGACGGGGATCCTGATCGTCAACGTCAACGTCCAGGGCGTACAGCCGCCCGAGCAGGTGCAGGCGGCGTTCGAAGACACCCTCAAGGCCGGCCAGGACGGCGACCGCCTGAAGAAAGAGGGGCAGGCCTACGCCAGCGCCGAGATCCCCAAGGCGCAGGGGACGGCGGCCCGCCTGCGCCAGGAGGCCGAAGGCTACAAGTCGCGCGTGATCGCGCAGGCCGAGGGCGACTCCGACCGGTTCTCGCTGCAGTACGGCGAGTACCAGAAGGCGCCCCAGGTGACGCGCGATCGGCTCTATCTCGACGCCATGCGCGACGTCTATACCAATATCACCAAGGTCATGATCGACGCCCGGTCCAGCACCAACCTGCTCGGCTTGCCGCTCGACCGCCTGCTGCAGCAGGCGACCGGGGGCGCGCCGGCGCCCGGGGCCCCGGCGGCGCCCTCGGCACCGGCGGCCGAGGTCACGCCGGCGGCCGGCGCGGTGGACGTTCGCGCCCGCGAAGGTCGCGGTCGCGATCGCGACAGTCGTTGAAGGAAGCACGCCCATGAATCGCATCGGTTTGGTGGTCGGCGGCTTCCTGCTGCTCCTCATGCTGGCGTCCTCGACGCTCTTCGTCGTCGACCAGCGGCAGGTCGCCATCGTCTACGAGTTCGGCAAGATCAAGGAAGTCATCCAGGAGCCGGGCCTGCAGTTCAAGCTGCCGCCGCCGTTCCAGAACGTCGTCTTCCTCGACCGCCGCATCCAGACGCTCGACAGCCCCGAGACGCGGCCCATCTTCACGGCGGAGAAGAAGAGCCTCGTCATCGACTGGCTGGTGAAGTGGCGTGTCAACGATTCGCGCCAGTTCATCCTGAACAACGGCTCCGACATGCGCAACCTCGAGGCGCGGCTGTCGCCCATCGTGCACGCCGCGTTCAACGAGGAAGTGACCAAGCGCACGGTCGGCGGCGTGCTCTCCACCGAGCGCGACAAGGTCATGCTCGACGTGCGCAGCCGGCTCGCCGACGACGCGAAGGCGTTCGGCATCGAGGTGCTCGATGTGCGCATCAAGCGGGTCGACTTCGTGGGCAACATCACCGAGTCGATCTACAGCCGCATGGCCTCCGAGCGCAAGCAGGTGGCCAACCAGCTTCGCTCCACCGGCGCCGCCGAAGGCGAGAAGATCCGCGCCGATGCCGACCGGCAGCGCGAGGTGATCATCGCCGAGGCCTACCGCGACGCGCAGCAGGTCAAGGGCGACGGCGATGCCAAGGCGTCGGCGCTGTTCTCGCAGTCGTTCGGCAAGGACCCGCAGTTCGCCCAGTTCTATCGCAGCCTCGAGGCGTACCGGACGAGCTTCCGCAACAAGTCGGACGTGATGATCGTCGACCCCAGCAGCGACTTCTTCAAGGCGATGCGTGGCTCCGGCGCCACCGCTGCGCCCGCCCCGCCCAGAAAGTAGCCTTGGCCGCGGTCGGCTTCTGGGACGCCGCGTTCGCAGCCTGTGCCCTCCTGCTGGTCGCCGAGGGCCTGCTTCCTTTCCTGAGCCCGCCCGCGTGGCGCCGCGTGTTCGCCCGCGCGATGCAGATGAGCGACGGCCAGATCCGCTTCCTCGGCCTGCTCAGCATGCTGGGCGGCGTCCTGATGCTGCTGTTCTTCTGGGCCTGACGCCCGGCGAGGGGCAAGGCCGCTGCGATCCGGCCGGTACAATTCCCTTTTCAATACTCCGGCGTTCTTGCATGTCTTCTGCCTGGCTCTTGCCGGAGCACATCGCCGACGTTCTGCCCGCACGGGCGCGCCAGATCGAATCCCTGCGTCGAGGCCTCCTCGACGCCGCCAGCGGTTTCGGCTTCGAGCTGGTGATCCCGCCGATGCTGGAGCACATCGAGTCGCTGCTGTCGGGCACCGGTCACGCCCTCGACCTGCAGACCTTCAAGCTGGTCGACCAGCTGAGCGGCCGCACGCTCGGGTTGCGCGCCGACAGCACGCCGCAGGCCGCCCGCATCGACGCGCACATGCTCAACCGCAGCGGCGTCGTGCGCCTCTGCTATTGCGGCCCGGTGCTGCACACCCGTGCCACCGGCGCCGGCTCGACGCGCGAGCCGCTTCAGTTCGGAGCGGAGATTTACGGCCACCCGGGCCTCGAGGCCGATCTGGAGATCCAGGACCTGGCCCTCGAATGCTTGCGCGGTGCCGGTGTCGAGGAGCTGGTCCTCGATCTGGCCGATGCGCGCATCGTCCGCGGCGTGCTGGCCGGCGTCCCGGTCGACGCAGAGCGGCTCGACGCGGTGTACGCAGCCCTGGCGGCCAAGGACGGTGCTGAGCTCGGCCACCTGGCCCGCGACTTTCCGGCGGACGCGCGGCAGGCGCTGACGGCGCTGGTCAACCTCTACGGTGACGAGCGGGTGCTGCACGAGGCACGGCGGGTCCTGCCGGCGCGGGCCCTCGTATCGACGGCCCTGCAGGACTTGCGCTCGCTGGCCGCGCATGCGCGGGAAGCGCATCCGGGTCTTCGCGTCGGCTTCGATCTCGCCGATTCGAGCGGCTACGCCTACTACAGCGGCGCCCGCTTCGCAGCCTACGCCCGGGGCGCGAGCGACGCGGTCGCGCGAGGCGGCCGGTACGACGAGGTCGGCGCGATCTTCGGCCGCAACCGGCCGGCCGTCGGCTTCGGCCTCGACGTCAAGGATCTCGCTCTGCTGAGCCCCTTGCCGGCGCCGGCCCGGGCGATCAGCGCGCCGTGGTCGGCCGACCCGGCCCTGCGAGCGACGGTGCGCGAGCTCCGCTCCCGCGGCGAGACGGTGGTCTGCGAGTTGCCGGGGCATGGCGACACGCTGGCCGGCACGGCCTGCGACCGCGCGCTCGTCGCCAACCGTGGCGGCTGGAACGTCGTCCGGCCGGCCTGACGCCGTCGCTTCCCGATCAACAGCATCTCCAGGACGCAGGAATGAACGCGAGCCGCAAGGCAGGCCAGGGCGGCCGCAACGTCGTCGTCGTCGGCACCCAGTGGGGCGACGAGGGCAAGGGCAAAGTCGTCGACTGGCTGACCGATCACGCCCAGGCGGTGGTCCGCTTCCAGGGCGGCCACAACGCCGGCCACACGCTCGTCATCCGCGGCGTGAAGACGGCGCTGCAGCTGATTCCCTCCGGGATCATGCGCGAGGGAGTGAAGTGCTTCATCGGCAACGGTGTCGTCGTCGATCCGCTGCACCTCCTGGCCGAGATCGGGCGCCTCGAGAGCATGGGCCTCGACGTGCGATCGCGCTTGCTCGTCAGCGAGTCGTGCCCGCTCATCCTGCCGTTCCACGTGGAGGTCGACAAGGCGCGCGAGCTGCGACGCGAGGCCAGCGGCGCCGGCAAGATCGGCACCACCGGCAAGGGCATCGGCCCGGCCTACGAGGACAAGGTAGCCCGGCGCGCCCTGCGAGTCCAGGACCTGAAGCATCCGGAGCGCTTCGCCGCCAAGCTGCTCGAGCTTCTCGATCTGCACAACGTCGCCCTGTCCGGGCACCTGAAGTCGAAGGCGCTCGAGTTCCAGCCCATCCTCGACATGGCCCTGAAGGCCGGCGAGGAACTGCGGCCGATGATCGGCGATGTCGGCTACACGCTGTTCAACGCGCACCGGGGCGGCGCCAACATCCTCTTCGAGGGCGCCCAGGGGACGCTGCTCGATATCGACCACGGAACCTATCCGTACGTGACATCGAGCAACTGCGGGGCCGGCAACGCCGCGGCCGGCTCGGGCGTCGGCCCGGACCTGCTGCACTACATCCTCGGCATCACCAAGGCCTACACGACTCGCGTCGGCGGCGGTCCGTTCCCGACCGAGCTGCCGATCGACGAGTCGGGCACGATCGGGCATCACCTGTCGACCGTCGGGCAGGAGCGCGGCACGGTGACCGGCCGGCCGCGGCGCTGCGGCTGGCTGGATGCGGCAGCCCTCAAGCGGGCGATCATCATCAACGGCGTGTCGGGCCTGTGCATCACAAAGCTCGACGTCCTCGACGGCCTGGCCGAAATCCGGATCTGCGTCGGCTACGAGCTGAACGGCCGGCGGATCGACATCCTGCCGCTCGACGCCGACGACATCGCCGCCTGCGTGCCGATCTACGACACCTTGCCGGGCTGGACCGAGACCACCTACGGCGTGACACGGTGGGACGGCCTGCCGCTGAACGCACGCCTCTACCTGGAGCGGGTGCAGTCCTGCATCGGCGCGCCCATCGACATGGTCTCGACGGGCCCCGACCGGGAGCACACCATCCTCCTGCGCCATCCCTACGCCCCCGATCCGGAGGACATCGCATGCTGACCGACGACGGCAAACACCTCTACGTTTCCTGGGACGAGTACCACATGCTCATCGAGCGGCTGGCGCTCAAGATCGCGGCATCGGGCTGGGAGTTCGACCAGATCCTCTGCCTGGCGCGCGGCGGCATGCGGCCGGGCGACGTGCTCTCTCGTGTCTTCGACAAGCCGCTCGCGATCATGTCGACGAGCTCGTACCGGGCCGAGGCAGGGACGATCCAGGGGCGGCTCGACCTGGCCAAGTACATCACCCTGCCCAAGGGCGAGCTGGCGGGCCGGGTGCTACTCGTCGACGACCTGTCGGATTCGGGCATCACCCTGCGCGCCGTCGTCGACCGGCTGCGCGGGATGCCGTCGATCAGCGAGCTGAGGTCGGCCGTCATCTGGACCAAGGGCGCCTCGAGCTACACGCCCGACTACTTCGTCGAGCTGCTGCCCACGAGCCCGTGGATCCACCAGCCGTTCGAGGAATACGACGACCTGCGCCCGCAAGGGCTGGCCAAGAAGTTTGCGATCTAGCCGGGCATCGACCCACGGGCGCGCGGGCAAAGAAAAGGGCCGGCAAGCCGGCCCCGCTGTGCTGTCAGACTTCCATCTTTCTGGTGCCCAGGAAGGGACTCGAACCCCCACGGAGTTACCCGCTAGTACCTGAAACTAGTGCGTCTACCAATTCCGCCACCTGGGCATCTCAGGCAACCACGGACTTTATCATCAAAGCAACCCCCACCCACCCCTCGGCACCCGCCGGAAACGAACTGCTCGCCGAGGTCGAGGGCACGGTCCAGGGCCACCGCGACGGCCACGGATTCCTCGTCCGCGAAGACCGCGAGGCCGACGTCTACCTGTCCCCGCAGGAGATGCGCAGCGTCCTGCACCGGGACCGGGTCCGCGCCCGCATCGTCCGCTACGACAAGAAGGGCCGGCCCGAGGGCCGTGTCGTCGACATCCTGGAGCGGCGCAAGGCGCCCATCATCGGCCGCCTCCTGCACGAGAGCGGCATCTGGCTCGTGGCTCCCGAGGACAAGCGCTACGGCCAGGACATCATCGTCCCGCGCAACGCGGTCGCCGACGCCAAGGCCGGTCAGGTTGTCGCCATCGAGCTCACCGAGACGCCGTCGCTGCATTCGCAGCCGCTCGGTCGCGTCACCGAGGTTCTCGGCGAGATCGACGATGCCGGCATGGAGATCGAGATCGCGGTGCGCAAGTACGAGGTGCCGCATGTCTTCTCGGACGAGGCGCTGGCCGCCGCCGCGGCGCTGCCGTCCACGGTCCGCGCCGCCGACCGCAAGGGCCGCATCGACCTGACCGACGTGCCGCTGGTCACCATCGACGGCGAGGACGCGCGCGATTTCGACGACGCCGTCTACGCCGAGCCGGCCGCGGTCGGCAAGGGCAAGGGCAAGGGCTGGCGCCTGATCGTGGCGATCGCCGACGTCAGCCATTACGTGAAGCCGGGCGAGCCGATCGACGCCGATGCCTACGAGCGGGCGACCTCCGTCTACTTCCCGCGCCGGGTCATTCCCATGCTGCCCGAGAAGCTCTCGAACGGGCTCTGCTCGCTCAACCCCGAGGTCGAGCGGCTCGCGATGGTCTGCGACATGCTCGTCGACGCCGGCGGCGAGGTCCAGGCGTACCAGTTCTTCCCCGCCGTCATCCGCTCGGCGGCGCGCCTGACCTACACCGAGGTCGCCGCCATCCTCGGCAATACCCGCGGCCCGGAGTCGGCGCGGCGCGAGGCGCTCGTGCCGCAGCTCCTCGACCTGCACGACGTCTACCGCGCCCTTCTGAAGGCGCGCATCAAGCGCGGCGCGGTGGACTTCGAGACCACCGAGACGCAGATCGTCTGCGACGAGAACGGCCGCATCGAGAAGATCGTGCCGCGCACCCGCAATGAGGCGCACCGCGTAATCGAGGAGTCGATGCTGGCGGCGAACGTCTGCTCCGCCGATTTCATCGCCCGGGCCAAGCACCCGGCCCTTTACCGCGTCCACGAGGGGCCGACGCCGGAAAAGAAGATCCTGCTGCAGAACTACCTGAAGGCGCTGGGCCTGGGCCTGTCGATCGGCGACGAGCCGACGCCGGCCGAGTACCAGGCCATCGCCGCGGCGACCAAGGACCGGGCCGACGCGGAGCAGATTCATTCGATGCTGCTGCGCTCGATGCAGCAGGCGATCTACACCAGCCGCAACAGCGGCCACTTCGGCCTCGCGTACGAGGCCTACACGCACTTCACCAGCCCGATCCGCCGCTACCCGGACCTGCTCGTGCACCGCGTGATCAAGGCGCTGCTGGAGAGCCGCCGCTACCTGATCGGCGCGCGCGCCGAGGGCGAGCCGGCGAAGAAGGCGCGCCTGGCCCGTGCCGCCAAGGGCGCGAAGGCGCCGCGTGCCGGGGCCGCGGCGGCGCCGGTCCTCGTGCCGGGTGGCGAGCTTGAGGCCTGGGAGATCGCCGGCGCGCACTGCAGCGCCAACGAGCGGCGCGCCGACGAGGCCTCGCGCGACGTCGAGGCCTGGCTCAAGTGCCGCTACATGCGCGAACACCTCGGCGAGGAGTTCGGCGGCGCCGTCACCGCGGTGACGAGCTTCGGCCTGTTCGTGGTGCTCGACGGGCTCTACGTCGAGGGCCTGGTCCACATCACCGAGCTGGGCGGCGAGTACTTCCGCTTCGACGAGGTCCGTCAGGAACTGCGCGGCGAGCGCAGCGGCGTCCGCTACGTGGTCGGCAGCCGGCTGCGGGTGCAGGTCAGCCGGGTCGACCTCGACGGTCGCAAGATCGACTTCCGCCTGGTCCGCGAAGGCGAGGACGCCGGCGTGGCGCCGCGCTCGCGGCGCGCTGGCGCGGCCGACGACGTCACCAGCGAGGTCGTGGCGCTGAAGGAAGCCGATCGCGCCGTGAAGGCCGCCGGCAAGGCCAAGCCCCGGGCCCGTTCCGCGGCGACGGCCCGCCCCGGCCGTGCCGGCAAGGCAGCGCCGCGCAAGTCGGCCGGGGTCCGCGGCTCGACCCGCGGCTCGCCGCGGCGCTGACACTCGCCACTGGCCAGGAGAACAAGACGATGTCGATTCGATTCGATGGGCAGGTCGCGGTCGTCACCGGTGCCGGCGGCGGCCTCGGCCGGCAGCATGCCCTGGCGCTGGCGGCGCGCGGTGCCGCGGTGGTGGTCAACGACCTCGGCGCCGGCGTCGATGGCGCGGGCGGTGCGCCCGCCGCGGCAGAGGCCGTGGCCGCGGAGATCCGCGCCGCCGGCGGCAAGGCGATCGCCGACGGCGCGTCGGTGACCGACTTCGCTGCCGTGCAGGCCATGGTGGCGGCGGCGGTGAAGGAGTGGGGACGGGTCGACATCCTCGTCAACAACGCCGGCATCCTGCGCGACAAGAGCTTCGCCAAGATGGATCTCGCCGATTTCCGCCTGGTCCTGGACGTCCACCTGATGGGCGCCGTGCACTGCACGAAGGCGGTGTGGGAGCTCATGCGGGCGCAGAACTACGGCCGCATCGTGATGACCACCTCGTCGTCGGGCCTGTACGGCAATTTCGGCCAGTCGAACTACGGCGCCGCCAAGATGGCGCTGGTCGGCCTGATGCAGACGCTCGCCATCGAGGGGGCCAAGCACGACATCCGCGTGAACTGCCTGGCACCCACGGCGGCGACGCGGATGACGGAGAAGTTGTTGCCCGAGGCGATGCTGAAGCTGCTCGAGCCGGGGGCCGTGACCCCGGGCCTGCTCGCCCTCGTCGCCAGGGATGCACCGACGCGGACCATCCTCTGCGCCGGTGCCGGCTCGTACGAGCGGGCCCACGTCACCCTGACGCAAGGCATCCACATCGGCGCCGCCGCCGACGCCGCCGAGCAGATCGCCGCCGGGCTCGACGCGATCTCGGACCGCGACGGAGAAACCGTGCCCGAGAGCGGCGCCGCGCAGGGCATGCTGGAGATCGGCAAGGCGATGCAGGCGCGGGGCTGAGCCGCCGCCGACGCTGCCGCCGGCGTCATATCCGCGAGCGCCGGTACAACACTTCGACGAGGTCGGCGGCGCGCAGCGGCCCCGGCCGTGCGGGGGCGGCCGCGGGGCCCGGTTAGTCGCCGCACCCGGGGGCCACGGCGATAGGATAGGCGGCTGCGCCGGC
>NZ_JANODC010000076.1:0-9810 GCF_031412495.1 Rhizobacter sp.
CTGGGCCAGCAGCGAGCGCGGCACCTCGGCCACCGATCCGGAGAGGACGATGACGTCGAACGGGCCTTCCACCGGAAGCGCCTTCGAGGCGTCGGCGATGACCACGCTGACGTTCATGACCCAGGCGCGCTTCAGGTTGTCGGCGGCGAAGCCGGCGAGCTCGGCGTCGATCTTGACCGTGGTCACGTGCTGGCTCTTGTGCGCGAGCAGCGCCGCCATGTAGCCGGAACCGGTGCCGATCTCGAGGACGCGCTCGTGCCGCTGCACGGCGAGTTCCTGGAGCAGCCGTGCCTCGACCTTCGGCGCCAGCATCGACTGGCCGTTCGGCAGCGGCACCTCGGTGTCGACGAAGGCCATCGATCGGTAGGCGGGCGGCACGAAGTCCTCGCGCTTGACCACCGACAAAAGCGACAGGACGCCCTGGTCGAGGACGTCCCACGGCCGGATCTGCTGCTCGATCATGTTGAAGCGGGCTTGTTCGATGTTCATGCGGCGGTGGCGGTGCTTCGGGCGGTTGCATTCTCTCCGGCCTCGGGTCGGCCGGGGTCAGGGTTGGGCGAGGGTCCGCTCGTCCGCGAGCGGGGCGGCGGGAGCGATGCGAAACAGGCGCCGCCGGGCCCAGCGGGCGAGGTCGTCTAGGTAGCAGTAGACGACCGGCACGACGACGAGGGTCAGCAGCGACGACGTGATCACGCCGCCGATCACCGCCTGGCCCATCGGCGCGCGCTGCTCCGAGCCCTCGGACAGGGCGAAGGCGAGCGGGATCATGCCGAAGACCATCGCCAGCGTCGTCATCAGGATCGGCCGCAGGCGGACTTCGGCCGCGTAGAGGAGGGCGCTCTCGCGGTCCATGGGCTGCCCGGTCGTGTCGCCCCGGCTCGCGTCCGTGCCCACCTCGCCGCGCTGGGCCCGGATCGCGAAGTCGATGAGCAGGATCGCGTTCTTCGTCACGAGCCCCATCAGCATGACGACGCCGATGATGGAGAACATGTTCAGCGTCGAGCCGAACAGCAGCAGCGTCAGCACGACGCCGATCAGCGTCAGCGGCAGCGAGCTCATCAGCGCGAGCGGCTGCAGGAAGCTGCGGAACTGCGAGGCCAGGATCATGTAGATGAAGACGACCGCCAGGGCCAGGGCGCCGAGCGCGTACTGGAACGACTCGGTCATGTTCTTGGTCGACCCGCCGAACGAGTAGCGGTAGCCGGGCGGCCAGGCGACGGCATCGAGGACCTTGCGGATGTCGGCCGAGACGTCCCCCGAGCTGCGCCCGAAGGCATTGGCGTCGACGTTGATCTCGCGGTTGAGGTCGCGCCGGTTGATCTGGTTCGGCCCGGTCGAAGGCGCGATGTCGGCGACCTGGGCCAGCCGCACGACGCGCGGCGAGCCGTCGGGCGCCGGCGCGACGTTGATCGGCAGGCGCTGCAGGTCGCTCAGGGCGTAGCGGCTTTCGGGCGCCAGGCGGACGTTGACGTCGTAGTTCTCGCCGTCGGGCGCGCGCCAGTTGCCGACCAGGGTACCGGCGACCAGCGTGCGCAGCGAGTTGGCCAGCATGTTGACGTTGAGGCCGACGTCGGCGGCGACGTCGCGGCGGACCTCGATCGCCACCGTGGGCTTGTCCGGCTTCAGCGTCGTGTCGAGGTCGACCAGGCCCGGGATCCTGGCCAGCTGCGCCGTGATCGAGCGCGACAGCCGCTCGAGCTCGGCCAGGTCGGTGCCCTGGATCGAGAACTGCAGGCTCTTGCCGCCGCCGAGGTCGGTCTGCCCGATGTTGGTGACGGTGATGCCGGGGATGCGGGCCAGGCGCTCGCGCAGCGGCACGGCCATGTCGGCGACGCTGCGCTGCCGGTCCTTGCGGTCGACCAGGCGGACGTAGGTCGCGGCGTAGATCTTGCCCGCGGCCTGGCCGCTGTTGATCGTCGTCACCGTGTAGCGGACCTCGGGCATCTCGCGCAGCACGGCGTCGACCTGGCGCGCCCGCATCTCGGTGACCTCGAGCGACGAGCCGACCGGCGTGTGGTAGTTGACCTGGGTCTCGGAGAAGTCGGCCTTGGGCACGAACTCGGCGCCGAGGATGGGGATCACGAAGAAGCTCGCGCCGAAGGTGAGCGCGGCGATCGCCAGCGTGGCCGGGCGATGGCCGAGCGACCAGCGCAGGATCGACTGGTAGTTGCCCGAGAGCCAGACCGTGAAGCGGTCGAACAGGCCGGTGACACGGCCGATCGTGCGGTCGTAGCGGCTGGCCGGGCCCGCGCCGGCGCCGTGCCGGCGCTCGGCCTGCGGGTCGTGCCAGACGCTGGAGAGCATCGGGTCGAGGGTGAAGCTCACGAACATCGAGATCAGCACCGCAGCGACGATGGTCAGGCCGAACTCGTGGAAGAACTTGCCGACGATGCCGCCCATGAAGCCGATCGGCAGGAACACGGCGACGATGGACAGCGTCGTCGCCAGCACCGCCAGGCCGATCTCCTGGGTCCCGGCGAGCGCGGCCTCGTGCGCGCTCTTGCCCATCTGCACGTGACGGACGATGTTCTCGCGAACGACGATGGCGTCGTCGATGAGCAGGCCGACGCAAAGCGACAGCGCCATCATCGTGATCGTGTTGATGGTGAAGCCGAACACGTGCATGAAGAGGAAGGTGCCGATCAGCGCGATCGGCAAGGTCAGGCCGGTGATGACGGTCGAGCGCCAGGAATTGAGGAACAGGAAGACGATCAGGATCGTCAGCGCCGCGCCTTCGAGCAGGGTCCGCTTGACGTTGGCAACCGAGACGCGGATCGAGCGCGAGTTGTCGCGGTTGACCTCGACGCGCACGCCGGGCGGCGTCAGCCCCTTGGCGTTGTCGAGCGCGCGGTAGAGCCCGTCGACGACCTCGATCGTGTTCTCGCCCTGTGACTTCTGCACCGACAGCAGCACGGTGCGCTGACCGTTGTAGAGGGCCAGGCTCTCGAGCTCCTGCGGCCCGTCGACGATGTCGGCGACCTGCCACAGCTTGACCGGTGCGCCGGCGGTCCCGGCGCCGCCGAAGCTCTTTTTGGCGACGACGATGTCGCGAAAGTCCTCGGGCCGCTTCAGCCGGGCGTTGATCTGCACCACGCGCTCCTGCTCGCGCGAGCGCACGGCGCCGAGCGGCAGCTCCTGGTTCTCGCTGCGCACGGCGGCCACCACCTGGTCGACGCCGATGCCGAGGGCTTCCATCGCCGCCGGCTTGAGGTAGACGTTGATCTGCCGCTCGAGGCCGCCGACCACCGCGACCGAGCCGACGCCGCGCACGTTTTCCAGCCGCTTCTGCAGAACCTGCGAGGCCCAGGTCGTCAGCTCCTGCGTCGAGTAGGCCCCCCTACCGCCTGCGGCGGCCCCCCCGAAGGGGGCAACGGACTCGCTTGGGGCGGCCCGGCGCTCACCCTCGCGCCGGCCGTCGTCGGACAGCACGGCGACGTTGAAGATCGGCACGCTCTGCGGGTCGAAGCGCGACACGCGCGGCTCCTTGACCTCCTCGCGCAGGAGCGGGCGGACCAGGGCCACCTTCTCGCGCACGTCCTCGGCCGCCTTGCGGCCGTCGACGTCGAGGTTGAACTCGACGATGACGACCGAGGTGCCCTCGTACGAGCGCGAGTAGAGCGTGCTGATGCCGGCGATCGTGTTGACCGCTTCCTCCACCTTCTTGGTAACCTCGGCCTCGACGATTTCCGGCGACGCGCCGGGATAGTCCATGACGACGACAACGGTCGGGAAGTCGATGTTCGGGAACTGGTCGACCGCGAGCCGCTGGTAGCTGAACAGGCCGAGCACGACGAAGGCCAGCATGACCATCGTCGCCAGGACCGGGTTGCCGATCGAGACGCGGGTGAACCACATGCAGCGAGGCCTAGCGTGCCGCGGAGGCGGCCAGCGGTGCGGCAAGCGGTTCGGCCGCCCTTGCCGTCTCGGCCGGAGCGAGCCGCACCGGCGTGCCGTCGCGGACCAGGCCGGCGCCCGCGGTGAGCACGGTCGCGCCTTCCTCGACGCCGGAAGCGATCTCGACCCAGGCGTCGTTGCGGACGACGCCGCGGGCGCCCAGCCGCACTTGCGTCGCCATCGCCTTGCCCTCGCGGACCTGCAGCACGTACGGCTGGGCCTGGTCGGTGCGCACCGCGGACAGGGGCAGGGCCAGCGCTCGCGTGCGGTCGAGCTCGATCGCGCCGCGCACGAACAGGCCCTGGCGCAGCGTCGGCTGCGGCTCGACCGCGAGGTAGACCATGATGGCGCGCGTACCGGCCTGCGCGCTCGGGTTGATGCGGGCGACGCGGGCGTGCACCGGCGTCGCCAGGCCGTCGACCTGCAGCGTCGCCGTGCGGCCGATGGACAGCGAGGCCACTTCTTCCGGCGCGAGCGCCGCCTCGAGCTCGAGCTGGGCGAGGTCGACGATCTCCAGCAGCTTGGCATCCAGCGAGACGCGCTCGCCCGGCTGCACCAGGCGCTGCGAGACGAGCCCGGCGATCGGGGCGACCAGGGTCGCGTCGGCGCGGCCCTTCCTCGCCAGCGCCACCGCCGACATCGCCGCCTGGTAGGTGGCCCGGGCGCCTGCCTCGTTGGAGATCGAGGTCTCGAGCCCGGTCGGCGAGATGAAGCCCTGGGCGACGAGGGCGCGGTTGTTCTCGAGCGCGCGCGCGGCGATGTCGAGCTGCGACTTGCTCGATGCCGCCGTCTGCTCGGCCTGGCGCAGCTTCAGCTCGAGCTCGGTCGTGTCGAGCTGGCCGACGACCTGGCCGGCGCGGACGCGGTCGCCTTCGCGAACGGTCAGCGAGGTCAGCTCGCCGGCGACCTTGGCCCGAACGCTGGCGCTGCGCACCGCCTTCAGGCTGCCCGAAACCTCGAGCGTGCGCGCCAGCTCGATGCGGCGCGCGACGACGACGTCGGCGGCGGCGAGGTCGAGGCCGCTCGGCACGGCGGTGGCCGCGGTGCCGGCAGCCTGCGGCTTGCGGGCGATGACCACGCGTGCCGCGGCGCCGGCCAGCAGGACGGCGGCGATGACGACGATCGCCCATTTACCGGTGCGCGTCATCGCGGTCGGCCCTGGCGCCTGGCCGGCCGAGCCGTGCGCGGCTCGAGACCGTGCAGAACGAGGTCGATATGCGCTTCGATGATGGGCGTCGGGTCTAGGCACGCGGCGGCCGAGCAGGCACCGAGGGAATGCTTGTTCATGACGAGAAAGAGCAGCGGCCCGACGAGCGCGTGCACGACCTCGCGCACCGGCACCTGGCGGAACTCGCCGCAGTCGATGCCGCGCTGCCGAGTTCGCCGAGCATGCGCTCGCACGGCAGCGTCACCTCGTCGATGTAGAACTGCGCGATCTCGGGAAGGCTGCGGACCTTCGACGGGCGCGTCAGCTTTCGACGCTGTCGCGACGGCGTCACGCCGGCCGGCAACGCGGGGGACAGGGACATGAATGACTTACTGACTCTTCGGTCAGCAAGTGTAGGGGCGGGCTACTGCCGCGTCAGGCATGCGGCACAGCTTGCCGAACGCGTCGGCGCCGTCGGCAGGCTGTGCAATCTCGGGCGGGCGCGGGGCCCGCGGGGATCAGCTCATCGCCTTGTACTGGTCACGAAGGGTGCGGACCTGGTCGTGGTTGCGCTTGACGCCTTCGTACTGGCGCTGCACCACGCTCATCACTTCCGGCGACAGCGGCTCCTTCAGGGCCGCGCGGTAGCGTTCGAGCGCCGCGTCCTCGCCGCGTTCGCACTCGTCGAGCATGGCCTGGTCGCTCTTGCCGGTCAGCGTGCCGACGACGCTGACCCAGCCGCGGTGCACGGCGCCGGAGGCCGAGCCGCCGGTGTCCGCCTTGCCGCCGAGGCTGGCGACGAGCTGCTGCAGCTCCTCCGCGCCTTGGCGGCAGTCCTGGGCCCGGCTGTTGAACAGCGTCCGCAGCTCCGGTGCCTTGACGTGCTCCGCACAGGTGCGAAAGCCGTACTCGCCGTCCTTGCAGGTCTCGATGAGCGTGTTGAGTTGGTCGATCGTGTCGTCGGTGTCCATGGGATTCCCTTCGTTGCAATGAACCGGCAGAGGCAAGCCACGTTCCCGCCGGGCGGCGGTGGCCGTCGCTAAGATGCGCGGCTTTGCCCTTCAGGAGAGCGATTGGATTCCGTGCTGCTCGTCAAGGCCGCCCTCATGGGCATCGTCGAAGGGCTAACGGAATTCCTGCCGATCTCCAGCACCGGCCACCTCATCCTCGCCGGCTCGCTGCTGGGCTTCAGCGGCGACAAGAGCAAGGTGTTCGAGATCGCGATCCAGACCGGGGCGATCTTCGCCGTCATGATCGTCTACCGCGAGCGCCTGCGCTCGACCCTCGCCGGCCTCGGCGACGATGCGAAGGCACGCCGCTTCGCCCTCAACGTCGCCATCGCCTTCGTTCCCGCGGTGCTGCTCGGTCTCCTCTTCGGCAAGGCGATCCAGGCGCATCTTTTCACCCCCACCGTCGTCGCGTCGACCTTCATCCTGGGCGGGTTCATCATCCTCTGGGCCGAGCGTCGGACGCGCCCGGCGACGGTCGAATCCGTCGACGCGATGCGGCCACGCGACGCGCTCGGCGTCGGCCTCTGCCAGTGCCTGGCGCTGGTGCCGGGGACCAGCCGCTCGGGCGCCACGATCATCGGCGGCATGCTGCTCGGCCTGTCGCGACAGACAGCGACCGAGTTCAGCTTTTTCCTCTCCATCCCGACGCTGATCGGCGCCGGTGCCTACAGCCTGCTGAAGGAGCGGGCGCTGCTGTCGGTCGCGGACCTGCCGGTCTTCCTCACCGGCCTGGTCTTCTCGTTCATGGCCGCGTGGGTGTGCGTGCGCTGGCTGCTGCGCTACATCGCCACGCACACGTTCACGCCGTTCGCGTGGTACCGGATCGCTTTCGGCATCCTCGTTCTCGCCACGGCCCAGTCCGGGCTGATCGACTGGGCCGGCTGATCAGGCCGGACGCCTCGCGAAGACCAGGTCCCACACGCCGTGGCCGCGGGCCAGGCCGCGGTTCTCGAACTTCGTGACCGGCCGCGTCGCCGGGCGCGGCACGAAGCCGTCGGCGGTGTTCACCAGGAGCGGCTCGGCCGAGAGCACGGCCAGCATCTGCTCGGCATAGGGCTGCCAGTCGGTCGCGCAATGCAGCAGGCCGTGCGGGCCGAGCCGGCTCGCGAGCAGCTGCACGAAGGGCGGCTGCACGAGCCGACGCTTGTGGTGCCGGGTCTTGTGCCACGGGTCGGGGAAGAACACGTTGACACCCGCCAGCGATGCCGGCTCGACCATCTTCTCGAGCACCTCGACCGCGTCGTGGCGGACGATGCGCACGTTGGCCGCGCCGGTCTCGCCGATCTGCTTCAGCAGCGAGCCCACGCCCGGCGGGTGCACCTCGATGCCGAGGAAGTTCGTCTGCGGTGCCGCCAGCGCCATGCCGATCGTCGCCACGCCCATGCCGAAGCCGATCTCGACGACCAGCGGTGCGGCGCGGCCGAACGCGCGCTCGACGTCCAGTGGCCGATCGGCGAAGGGAAGAAGGAAGCGCGGCGCCAGCTCGGCGAGCGCGCGTGCCTGGCCGGGCCCGAGGCGACCCGGGCGAACGACGAAGCTGCGGATCCGTGTCGTCGGCTGCGAACGCGGGCGCGGGCGCGTGCGCGGGAGCGGTGGGTCGGTCATCGTGGCTTGCGCCGGCCGGGCTCGGACCCTCGCGCTGCCTATAATTATCCTTGCCTGCCGCGGGTGTAGTTCAATGGCAGAACGGCAGCTTCCCAAGCTTCATACAGGGGTTCGATTCCCCTCACCCGCTCCAACGGCCCGCCTCGTGCCGCGCCGCACGCCGCGAGGCGCCGGGCTCAGTCCGGCTCCAGGCGGCCGATGACAGGGGCCGTGTCCTCGAAGTCGGGGCGCATCTTTTCCTCGGGCGGCTTGCGGGCCGGCAGGCGGCGGATCTCGGCAAAGGCGCCGCTCCCGTCGCGGGGGGTCAGCCCGAACAGCGTCTTGCGCGCCGTGCCGTCGTTCGCATCGCGCTGGCGCCAGCGCCAGAAATCGATCGTCTTGGTGTTCTTCCCGCCGGTGGACATGCTTACTCCATCGTCGCTCCGAGATCGTCACGCAGGCTCGCGAGCGATTCTCGAACGCGGCCCTCCCCGAGGGGTTGACGAGCGTCAAAGCGGGGCTGAATCTAGCGGCTGCCGGTGACGCGCGTGTGTTCTTAAGTAAAGCAATGCAAGGACGTCCGCAAGAGTTCTAACCCGCGCTACCCTGCCATGCAGCAGGCGTCGTTCGGACGCGCGTGGAGTCGTCATGGCATCGTCCCGCCCCTTCGTCGCAGCCCTCGCGGCCGCCCTCATGGGCGTCGGCACCGCCGGGGCGGCGCACGCCCAGTCGCGACCCCAGGCCGAACGCGTCCAGTCGCGCGTGCAGGTCGAGAGCGTCGACGTCGAGCAGGTCGAAAGGCTGGCCCCCGGCGTGCCGCTGAACTTCAGCGTCTACGGGACGCAGGGTGCCGCAGCGAGGCTGCGCATCGACGGCGCACGCGGCGTGGTCGACCTGCAGGAGACGCAGCCCGGCATCTACGAGGGCAGCTACGTCATCGGCCCGCAGGACCGCATCCGCGCCGACAGCCGCGTCACCGCGACCTTGTTCCGGGGCAGCGCCGTGGCGGAGTCGACGCTCGAGGAATCGCTGCAGCTCGGCCAGGGCGACGTGGCGCCCATGCACGGAGCTGCGAGGCCCGTGCCGACCGAGCGCATGGAGGCCGTCGAACGCACGGAGCGCGTCGAGCGCGGCGCGGCCGTCCCGCCCTCCGGCGGTCGCTCCGTCCGTTCGGCCTGCGAACGCTGCGGCATCGTCGAGTCGGTCCGTGCCGTGCCGGGGGCCGCTGGCTCCGGCAACCTGGGTGCGGTGTCGGGCGCCCTCATCGGCGCGGTGCTGGGCCAGGAGGCCAGGGAGGCGCACATGCGACGCATCGCCCGCATTCATGGCACCGTCACCGGGGCGCTGACGGGCGGTCGCGCCGAAGGCGACGCGGCCACCCGCTACGAGGTCCGCTTCCGGATGCCGAACGGGCGGACGGAGTCTCGCAGCTACCCCGATTCGCCTGCGTTCCAGGTCGGCGACCGGGTCAGCCTCGATGCGGCGGCACCGGGGCCGGCCGACCCGACGTCCCTCCGTCCCTGACCGGCCGCCTACCGGGTCGGCCGCAGGCGGAATCCGCTGTCATGGAGCTCAGCGCGGGCACGAGCCGGCCTGCCAGGTCGTCCCTGCCGATCGTTCGCGGCGTGCCGGCGCTGCTCGAGTGCGCCGCGGCGCTGGCCGTGATCGTGCTGCTGCTGCCGGCGTTTGCGCAGGTCGCCGGGCTCGGTGCCGGCCGCGACGATCGCTTCCGCTCCGAGGGCGGGTTGGCCGTCGGCGAGTTGGCTGAACCGGTGCTGCCCGAGCTTTGCGCGAGCCTTGGCGGGCTCGCCGATGCGTCGGTTCGCGAGCCGTTTTGCAAGCCGGACGGAGCGGCCCGCTCGAGCCTGCGGATGCTCGCGCCTTCGCTGCCGACCGTCCTGGCGCAGCGTCTGCAGCAGACCGCGCAGGCGTTCTCCATGCCGGTCCGCCAGGCCGAGCTCCGTCTGCAGCGATGGCGGCTGCAGGCCGCGCAGGCGGCCGACGGCGACCCGGCGATCGCCGACGCCATCGCCGCCATCGAGGCGGACATCCAGCCTTACATCGATCGGTTCCAGCTCGCACGCGACGGCGCCGCCGGGCCGGCACCGCTGCGCTGCGCGGCGCGCTGGGCCGAGGCCGCGCTGGCCGACACGTCCGGGCCGGCCGGCGACGGCG
>NZ_JANODC010000077.1:0-11323 GCF_031412495.1 Rhizobacter sp.
AGCCGAGGCCGGCCTCGTTCACCGTGCCGCGGCCCTCGGGAAGGATGCGGCCCCAGGCGATGCTGAAGCGGTAGGCCGTGAGGCCGAGGCGCTTCATCATCGCCACGTCGTCCTTCATGCGCCGGTAGTGGTCGCAGGCGACGTCGCCGGTGTCACCGTTGGCGACCAGGCCGGGCGTTCGCACGAAGCGGTGCCAGATGCTGGGCCCGGCGCCGTCGGCGAGGGGCGAGCCTTCGATCTGGTAGGCCGAGGTGGCCGCGCCCCAAAGGAAGGCGCTGGGGAATTGGTGGTTCATGGGAGCGTGCGTTCGCGGCAATCTAGCGTTGCGACGGTGCGGGCACAACCGGCCGGACGTGACTATTTGGCGCTGGCCGACGCTGTCGCGGCGACGGCGGGCTCGCGCCCGGCCGGGAAGCGCCGTCCGTCACGGGCGACGGAAGCGATCGCCCTAGCGACCCGCCACCGCAGGTGGCGGTTCCCGCCGGTCGACCAGTGTTTCCGCGGGGGTCGCGACGAGCGCCTGCAGGAAGCGCTCGGCGGCGGCGAGCTGGTCGAGCGCGACGTACTCGTCGGCCTGGTGCGCCTGGGCGATGTGCCCGGGGCCGCACACGACGGTGGGGATGCCGGCCTTCTGGAACAGGCCGGCCTCGGTGCCGAAGGCGACCAGCGTGGTCGCCTCGGCATCGACCAGGCGCCGCGCCAGCCGCACCGCCGGGTCGTCGGCGCGGGCCAGGAACGACGGCATGGCGCAGATCGTCTCGAAGCGGATGCCGGCCTCAGGCGCGACCGCGCGCATCGCCGGCTCGAGCGACTCGGCATAGGCGCGCACCTCGCCCTGCATCTCGAGCGCGTCGGTGCCGGGCAGGTTGCGGAACTCGTAGTGGAAGCGACAGTCCTCCGGCACGACGTTGTCGGCGATGCCGCCTTCGATAACGCCGACCGAGCCGGTGCTGTAGGGCACGTCGAAGCCTTCGTAGCGCGCCGCACCGTCGCGCCAGCGCTCGGCCATGTCGGTGAGCTTGCCGACGACGCGGGCCCCGACCTCGATCGCATTGACCGACTGCGGCGTCAGCGACGAGTGCGCGGCGCGGCCCTTGACGCAGCAGCGCCAGCGGTACACGCCCTTGTGAGCCAGCGCCGGCACCATCCCGGTCGGCTCGCCGACGATGCAGGCGAGCGGCAGCACGCCCTGCGCGCGCAGGTCGGCGATCAGGCGCTGCGCACCGAAGCCGCCGACCTCCTCGTCGTAGCTGAGCGCGAAGTGGATGGAGAAGGGCAGGTCGGCGGCGTGGAAGGCCGGCACCTGCGCGACGGCCAGGCCGATGAAGCCCTTCATGTCGGCGCTGCCGCGGCCGTAGAGGCGGCCGTCCTTCACCTCGGCGCTCAACGGGTCCATCGACCAGTCCTGCCCGTCCCACGGCACGGTGTCGGTGTGGCCCGACAGGATCACGCCGGCCGGCTTGCCGTCGCCGACCGTGGCGAAAAGATTGGCCTTGCGCCCCGAGTCGTCGAAGGTCAGGCGGCTCGCGACGCCGTGGCCGGCCAGCTCGTCGCGGACGAAGTGGATCAGTTCCAGGTTCGACTCGCGGCTGACCGTGTTCATGCGCACGAGCGTGCGCGCCAGCTCGAGGGCCCGGGCAGAAGGTGTGGCTCGGATGTCCATCGGCGCAATATAGCGGTTGGGCTACGCTCTCCCCATGGCCGATACCCCTCGCATCGAGATCACCCGCGACGACATTTCCGCCGCCCGCGCGCGCGTCGCCGGCGACGTCCGCCGCACGCCGCTGCTGCGTCTCGCCGGCCGCGACCTCGGCATCGGCTGCGCCGAGCTCTGGCTCAAGCTCGAGCACCTGCAGGTCGGCGGCAGCTTCAAGGCGCGCGGCATGTTCAACCGGATGCGCTCGAACCCGGTGCCCGAGGCCGGAGTCGTCATCGCCTCGGGCGGCAACGCCGGCATCGCCGTCGCCGTGGCGGCGAAGGCGATGGGCGTGCGCTGCGAGGTGTTCGTGCCCGAGACCGCGCCGCGTGCCAAGCGCGACAAGCTGGCCGAGCTCGGCGCGGTGCTGAACGTCGGCGGCGCCGGCTACGCCGAAGCCCTGGCCGCCAGCCTGCTGCGCCAGGCCGAGACGGGCGCCCTGTTGATGCACGCCTACGACCAGCTCGAGGTCGTCGCCGGCGCCGGCACCCTCGCCGCGGAGGTGGAAGACGACGCCGGCGTGCCCGACCGCGGCCTCGTCAGCGTCGGCGGCGGCGGCCTCGTTGCCGGCATCGCCGCGTGGTTCCGCGACCGCAGCCGCATCGACGCGCTCGAGCCCGAGCTCGCGCCGACGCTGCACCGGGCCCGCGAATCGGGCTGGCCGGTCGACGTCGCCGTGTCCGGCATCGCCGCCGACTCGCTCGGCGCGCGCCGCATCGGCAGCATCGCCTGGGCGCTGACGCAGCGCTACGTCGACTCGGCGCGGCTGCTGCCCGACGCCGCCATCCACGCCGCCCAGGAAACGATGTGGAAGAGCCTGCGCCTGGCCGTCGAGCCGGCGGCGGCACTGCCGCTCGCCGCGCTGGCGACGGGCGTGGTCGTGCCGGGTCGGGACGAGCGCGTCCTGCTCGTGATCTGCGGCGCCAACGTCGACCTGGCGTCGCTGGCCGCCTAGGGCCGGTCGACGCTGGCGAGGGGCTCGCGCCGCAGCGCGCCGAGGGCACCCGGCTCCGTCTCCGCCATCAGCTCGGCGATGCGGGCGAGCCCGGGTTTCTGCGCCGCGCGCAGGCGCGCGTGCTGGGCCGTCCAGGCCGGGTCGGCATGCCGCGAAGCCTGCTCGAACAGGCGCGAGAACGCTTCCAGGCGCGACTGGCGCAGCCAGTCCTGCAGGTCCCTGCGTTGCGACCAGCGCTGCTGGTTGCGGGCGGTCTGCAGGTACATACGCAGCCAGTCGCGCGGCGCGTCGGGCACCGACACCGGCTCGCACAAGGCGTTCTTCTCGTCGTCGCTGCCCGGTCCGAGCTCCAGATGGGCGACGAACGACGCGCTGAAGGTGGGCGAGCAGCGGCGCACGTACTGCGGCACGATGCGCGGCCCCTGGAACATCGGCTGCGCGGGGCCGCGCGGCAGCCCGCCGGCGCTGCAGTGCACGTGCACATGACCGGGCGACGTCGCCACCTCGCCGCCGTCGAGCACGATGCGGTCGCGCTCGATCGAGCGCACATGGCCGAGGCGCACGACCTGGCGGACCCGGCGCAGCTCGTCGAGCTCCGCCTCGCTGAGGATGGCGCAGTGGTACATCGTGGGCTGAACGTCGGGATCGATGCGCTGCAGCAGCCGCGCGGCCTCGAGCCGCACGAAGAGGTCGTCGAGCGAGACGGCATCGCGTGCCGCCTCCATCTCCGCAGCAAGGGCCGCGGTGACGCCGTGGGCGAAGGGCAGCGTCGGCTGCACGTGGGCGCGGTTGAGCAGCCACGAGTCGCGCGGCCGGATCCAGGTGACCGCGTCCGGGTCGACGCCCTGCTCGAGCAGCCACAGCACGGTGTCCATCGCCGTCTTGCCCCCGCCCACGATGACGTGACCGTGCGCCGGCTCGCCCAGGCGCGTCAGCTCGGAGGGCGTGACGCAGCGGACGCCGTCGGCGATCGCGAAGCGCGGCGGATGCGTCGCCGGCACCTGCGTGTCGGCCTGCGTCGCATCGACCCAGCGCCGGCCGGCGACGAGCCGGCGCCGGCTGCCGTCGAGCACCGAGGTGGCGATGCCGTCGGCATCGACCTCGTGCATCGACAGCCAGGTCACGCGGCCGCTCGGCAGCAGGCCTTCCTGCAGCACCCGCTCGTAGTAGGCGCAGATTTCGGCCCCGCTCGCGAGCTCGTGCATGCCGCGGTTGAGGCCGGTCTCGTCGATGCGGCCGGTGCCGAGCGGCATCGACTCGACCCCGTAGGTCGCCGACGGGCTGTGCAGGCGCACGAACGGATACGCGTCGTTCCAGTGCCCGCCCGGCCGGGCCCGGCGATCGACGAGCAGGATCGTCGCTGCGCTCTCGCGCAGCAGCGTATCGGCGAAGGCGAGCCCTACCGCGCCGGCACCTGCGATCACGTAGTCGGCCTTCAGGGTGTGTTCGCTCATCGTGCTCTTCCTCCGCCGCCGGCCGGGCTGGCATGATGCTCCAAACCCGCCGACCCACGCCATGAGCCACGACCCCTTGTCCGCAGTGTCGCGACCCGTGCACCTGCGCGGCACGGTCTTCGGCGACCTCGGCTTCGAGGGCGGCGAGTGGGCGGCGACGATGCGGCACCGCGCATGAGCGCGCCGCGCGCCGACGTCGTCGTCGTCGGCCTCGGCGCGGTCGGCAGCGCCGTCTGCCATCACCTGGCGCGCAGCGGCGCCCGGGTGGTCGGCATCGACCGCTTCGTGCCGCCGCACGAACACGGCTCGAGCCACGGCCTGAGCCGCGTCACCCGGCTCGCGGTCGGCGAGGGCCAGGCCTACGTCCCGCTCGCCATGCGCTCGCACGAGCTGTGGCGCGAGCTCGAGGCGCAGAGCGGCGAGTCGATCTACCAGCCCACCGGCGGGCTCATCGTCTCGTCGGATGCAGCCGATGCCACGGCTTTCCACGGCAGCGGCGGCTTCTTCGCGCGCACGGTCGCGATCGCGCAGCGCTGCGGCATCGCCCACGAGCTGCTCGACGCGGCGGGGATCCGCGAGCGCTTCCCCGCCTTCCTGGTCGCCGACCACGAGTTCGGCTACCTCGAGCCGAGCGCCGGCGTGCTGTTCCCGGAGAAGGCGGTCGCGGCGCAGCTCGCGCAGGCACGCCGGCACGGCGCGACGCTGCGCCTGCAGGAGAAGGTGCTGCGCTTCGTCGCGCACGGCGAGGGGAGCGTCGACGTGATTACCGACCAGGGCAGCGTCGGCGCCGCCCGCGTGGTCGTCGCGGCCGGGGCCTGGACGCCTGGGCTCGACGGCAGCCTGCCCGCCGGCACCGTGCGCGTGCAGCGCCAGGTGCTGCACTGGTTTCCGACGACCGCGCCGCAGCTCTACCGGCCCGACGCGTGCCCGGTCTTCATCTGGATGCACGGGCCCGGGGCCGAGGACGCGCTGTACGGCTTTCCGATGATCGACGGCATCGACGGCGTCAAGGTCGGCGCAGAGCAGTACGCGATCGAGACCGATCCCGATGCGGTCGAGCGGCGTGTGACGCCGGAAGAGACGCGAGCCACCTTCGCCACCCACGTCGAAGGCCGACTGCGCGGCCTCGCCGCCGAGGCGGTGCGCAGCGCGACCTGCCTGTACACGACGACCGTCGACGCCGCGTTCACGATCCGGCCGCACCCGAAGTCGGCGGCGATCACCGTCGTCTCGGCGTGCTCGGGGCACGGCTTCAAGCACTCGGCGGCGCTCGGCGAGGCGCTCGCTGCAGAGGTGACGGGCGCGACGCCGAAGGTTTCTCTCGCCCCTTGGAGCGCCGGGCAAGCAGTGGTCTGATCCCCTTGCGACCCCACCTCGCGAGTGTCAGGATCGAGGTGCGTCCGACGAGCCATTTGCGCGAACGCTTCCGGGACTACGCGGCGGCCCGCCGTCCCGCCGGCAGCGACCCCCGGACATCCAGGCCGTCGCTTCCGCTCCAGGAGGAAAGAACGTATGACCACGAACTCCTCGCAGCGTCCCCTGCGCCGTCTCGCGCTGGCCCTTTCCGCCGCCGGCCTGCTGCTCGCCGCGCTGTCGCTCGCCGATCGCGAAGGCATCGGCGGCATGGCCGCATCGAGCCGCGCCGATCCCAGCTTCGACCCGCTCCTCGACGGCGGCGCTGGCCCTGGCTGCGGCCCGATCGGCGTCGCCAAGCCGATGCTGTCGCAGCCATGGCTGCTCGCCGCGACGACGCCACGCAAGTCCGAGACCGCGCCGTTCCAGCCGCAGCCGATGCAGGCCGCGGGGGGTGACGTGCCGATCTACCGCGACCTCGGCACGCTGTCCTTCCGCATCACGACGCGTCAGCCGCGCGCCCAGGCCTACTTCGACCAGGGCCTGCGCCTCGCGTTCGCGTTCAACCACGCCGAGGCGCAGCGTGCCTTCCAGGCAGCGCAGAAGATCGACCCCCAGTGCGCGGCGTGTTTCTGGGGCGAGGCCCGGGTCCTCGGCCCGAACATCAACGCGCCCATGATGCCGGAGGCGAACGCGCCGGCTGTCGCCGCGCTCGCCAGGGCCGTGGCGCTGAAGGACCGGGCGAGCGCGCGCGAGCGCGCCCTCATCGAGGCGCTGGAGAAGCGCTACGTGGCCGACGCCAAGGCCGAGCGGCCACCGCTCGACGCCGCTTACGCCGATGCGATGCAGCAGGTCGCGAAGCGCTTCCCGAACGACGACACCATCCGCACGCTGTACGTCGAGAGCGCGATGGATACGCAGCCATGGGACTACTGGGAGCCGGGCGGCGCCAAGCCGAAGGGTCGCGGCGCCGAGATCGTCGCCAACCTCGAAACCGTGCTCAAGCGGACCCCGTCGCATCCGGGCGCGATCCACCTCTACATCCACGCGGTCGAGGCGTCGACGACACCGGAGCGGGCGCTGCCGCACGCCGAGCGTCTCGGCGCGATGATGCCCGGTGCCGGGCACATCGTGCACATGCCGGCGCACATCTACTACCGTGTCGGCCAGTACCGGCGCTCGCTCGAGACCAACAAGCGCGCCGTGGCCATCGACGAGAAGTACTTCGCCATATCGCCGTCCGACCCCCTTTACAAGGGCGCCTACTACCCGCACAACATCCACTTCGTGATGGTGTCGGCGCAGATGGGCGGCGACGGGGCCACGGCCATCGAGGCGGCGAAGAAGCTCGATGCCGCCGTGCCCGCCGAGCTCGCGAAGCAGTTCCAGATCATGGAGCCGGTGAAGGCGGCGCCCTACACGACGCAGCTGCAGTTCGCCGAGCCGGACGCCGTCCTCGCGCTCGCCGCGCCCGACGAGGGGCTGGTGCTGGCGCGCGCGATGTACCACTACGCACGCGCCGTGGCGCAAGCGCGCAAGAAGAACGCGGCCGCGGCCGGCATCGAGGTCGACGCCATCGCCAGGCTCGAGGCGAACGCGGACTTCAAGCCCTACGACGCCTGGGGCGTGCCGGCGAAGGCGATCACGCAGACGGCGCGGCTCGTCGCCGCCGGCCGCGTCGCCGACGCCGCCGGCGACCTCGACGGCGCCGCGCGTGCCTACGAGGAAGCGATCGCCATCGAGGACGGCCTCAGCTACACCGAGCCGCCCTACTGGTACTACCCGGTGCGCCAGTCGCTGGGCGGCGTGCGCCTGCGCCAGGGCCGGCTCGACGACGCGGAGCGCGCCTTCCGCGACTCGCTCGCACGAGTCCGGAACAACGGCTGGGCCATCGCCGGCCTGGCCGAGGTCTACCGTCAGAAGGGTGACCGCAGCGGCGAGGCGGCGGCCAGGCGGGCCTATGCGCGCACCTGGTTCGGCCCGGCCGCCGGGCCCGACATCGCACGGCTCTGATCAGCGCGTCGGGCGCGTGCCGCATGGGCAGAGGGCCCATGCATGCCGGAGCTGGGGCGGGAACGGGTGGCTGCTGCCTCTGCGTCAGGCGGCGGCCTGCACCAGCCTGCCGACGAGCGTCCAGACCGCATCCGTCTGGGCCAGCAGCGCCGCTGGAGGCGGCGAGGTCGCGGCGGTTGAGACGACGAGCTTCAGGTCGGGCGCGAGCAGCGCGAACTGGCCGCCGTAGCCCCAGGCCCAGGCGACGCGCTGCCCGTGCAGGCGGCCGGTGAACCACAGGAAGCCGTAGCCGACATCGGCGACCGCCCCGGGCCGCCACGTCGCCGGGCCTCGGCTCGCCAGGCTCTCCGCGACCCAGGCTTCGGGCAGCACCTGCGCGCCGCGCCAGCGCCCGCCATCGTTCATGAGGGCCGCCAGCTTGAGCAGGTCGCGCGGGCGCAGCGCCAGGCCGCCAGGCGCGAGCGGCTGGCCGTCAGCATCGCGCTGCCATCGGAAGGAGGCGATGCCGAGAGGCGCGAACAGCTGGCGCTCGGCCAGTAGCGACAGGCTGGCGCCGCGCGAGGCGCGGGTCAGGATCGGCGCGAGCAGCGCCACCATCGCGTCGTTGTAAGACCAGCCCGGCGGCGGCACCGCCACGGGCGGCTGCTCGAGCACGTGGCGCACCAGCCCGCGCCTGCCGGCCAGCTCGCGAAAGCGCGTGAAGTCGTAGGCCAGGCCGGTGCGCCCGGCCAGGATCTGGCGCAGCGTGACCGGCGCCGCCGGCGAGCCCGGCACTTCCGCCAGCTCGTCGGGGATCAGCTGTGCGACCGTCTCGTCGAGGCTCCTGATGGCACCGTCGCGCAACGCGATGCCGACCAGAATCGAGCACACGCTCTTGGTCGCCGAGTTGATGGCCTGCAGGTCGTCGGCGCCGGCGCCGGCGTAGTAGCGCTCGGCGACGAGGACGCCGTTGCGGGCCGCGAGCACGGCGCGCAGGGCCGGCACCGCCTCTCCCGCCTGCAGGGTCTCGGCGACGGCCGCCGCCTGCATGCCCTGGCTCTCGGGCCCGGCGCTGCCCCAGTCGGCACCGGCGGCAGCGATTGCGTCGGCGGCGAGCGCCGCGCCGGCGAGGAGGAAGGTGCGGCGTCGGGTCATGGGCACGATTCTCGCGGGCGCGCTCCGGCACACTCGGGCGGGGCGTCGCGCCCGGCCTTTTGGGAGATCTCGGCTGGAGCCTTCAGGAGTAGGCGGTTCGAACCAGGGCGTGGGCACGAAGCCCGCCCGGCACACCCGCGACCGGGAGTCGGAACGGATCCTGGCCGGAATCGGCCTCGTCCTCCTGGCCGTCGCCTGCTTCGCGACGCTCGACACCGCCACCAAGCTGTCGACCGCCACCGTGCCGATCCTGATGGGCCTGTGGTTCCGCTACGCCTTCCAGGCGGTGGCGACGACGCTGGTGCTGCTGCCGCGCCATGGCACGGCGCTGCTGCGCACCGAGCACCCACGCTACCAGCTGCTGCGCGGCACCCTGCTGCTGGTGTCGAGCACGCTCGCCTTCCTGAGCCTTCGCTACATGCCGCTGGCCGAGTTCACCTCGGTGGTGCTGATCGCGCCGCTGGTCGTCACCCTGCTCGCCGCCACGACGCTGAAGGAAGAGGTGTCGCCCTTGCGCTGGGCCCTGGTCGCGGGCGGCTTCGCCGGCACCGTGATCATCCTGCGGCCGGGGGGCATGGCCTTCAGCTGGGCGATCCTGCTGCCGCTCACGCTGGTCTTCACGAACGCCTGGTTCCAGGTTCTCACCAGCCGCCTGGCGCGGACCGAGAAGCCCCTGACCATGCACTTCTACACCGGCTGGGTCGGCGCCCTCATCGCCTCGGTTCCGCTGCCCTTCGTCTGGACCTCGCTGCCGCGCTGGGAGGACTGGGCCCTGCTCTGCCTGATGGGCTTCATGGGCACGGTCGGGCACTTCTTCCTGATCCTCGCCTACCAGCGCACGCCGGCATCGACGCTCACCCCCTACCTCTACGCGCAGATCGGCTTCGCCATGCTCGGCGGCTGGCTCGTCTTCTCGCAGGTGCCCGACCGGGCGTCGCTGCTCGGCATGGCGCTGATCGCCGTCTGCGGCGCCGCCGGGGCCTGGCTCACGGTGCGCGAGCGGCACGTGCCCATCGAGCCGGCCGAGTCGTAGACCTCAGGCGGCCGTGCCGGTCACGGCCTGGACGTACAGCTCGCCGGCGCGCCGCGTCTGCGGACCCGGCTGCCCATCGCCGATCGGCCGGCCGTCGACCTTCGTCACCGGCGTCACGCCGCCGAGCGTCCCGGTCACGAAGGCCTCGTCGGCGGAGTACACCTGGGCCAGCGTGAAGTCGCATTCGCGGGCGACGCCGCCGGCCGCCGTCCAGGCATCGATCACGTTCTTCTGCGTGATGCCCTTGAACGAATAGGCGCCGGTCGAGGTCCACAGCTCGCCCTTCCTGACGCTAGACGCTTGCCCCCGGGCGCCATCGAGAACCCGAGGGCAGCGATCGCGTTGCTCAGCCGCCCGCCGCCAGCTCCCGCTCGAGCACCTTCGGGTTGTCGCGCCAGCGCTCGACCCACTCCTGCGCGACGTCGCCCGGGTAGACGTCCTCGATGCCCTGCTTCAGCGCCCTGACGATGGCGCTCGCCAGCGCCGCCGGGGTCACCTTGGGCGGCGGCAGGTTCTGGTTCCACTCGTCGTCGATCGGCCCGGGGAAGACGTTCACCACGCGGATGCCGGCCGGCCGCATCTCGGCGCGCAGGCACTGGGCCAGCGAATACGCCGCTGCCTTCGACGCCGAGAAGGTGCCGTGCGGCGGGTAGTTCGACAGCGCATACACCGAGAGCAGGTTGACCCAGGCGGCGGCGTGCGTGGTGCCGTCGGCGGAGCGGCCCTTCAGCGCCGGGCCGAACTCCTGGGCCAAGCGCAGCAGGCCGAAGTAGTTGATGTCCATCTCGGCCCGGGCCGCGTCGGTGCCGCGCCGCGCCGCGATGCCGAAGGCGCGGTGCACCTCGGCGTTGTTGACGACGATGTCGACCTTGCCGCCGATCTCGCCGGCGAGCTCGGCCACCGAGCGGCCGTTGGTAAGGTCGAGCGGCACCAGCGTGACCTGCGGCAGGGCGGTGATGTCGTCCAGGCCCGGCAGCTTTTTCCAGGGCTCGGCGTGGCCGACCCAGACGATGTCGGCGCCCGCCGCCACGAGCGCCTGGACGAGGGCCTGCCCGACTTCGGTCTTGCCGTCGGTGACGAGGATCTTGCGGAACTTGGGGTCGCTGGCCATCTCGCGCAGCATCTTGTCGTCGCTCATGTGTTCGCTCTCCTCGGGCGGGAATCCGATCAGTACCGCGGCGCCGGCGCGGTCGAGGCGGGCGCCGACATGGACGCGCACGGGTCCGGGCGGCGCCGCCGCGCGAGCCGCGAACGGCGGCGGCGAAGCGACGTCGCCGTGCAGGTGCACGATCACCGTCGGTCCCGCGTCGAGCCGCACCAGGCCGAGACGCCACGGCAGCCGCTCGCGGTAGAACGGGTCGTTGCTGTGGTGGAGCACGGTCTCGCTCAGCAGCTCGCCCACGCCGCCCTGCGCCGTCCACTTCAGCTTCGCCGACAGGCAGCGGTGGCAGGCGTCGCGCGGCGGGTACTGCACCCCCTGGCAGCGCTGGCACACCTGCAGCTCGAAGCGCCCCTCGGCCGCAGCCGCCGTCATGCCCAGCGCCGTGCGGCCGCGCGCGAACGGCGGCAGATTCATCTGCCGCGTCCGCAGCACCGGGTTCTTCCGGCGCGGCTTCATCAGCGGCATCGTCATGGCCCCGCTCCCCGGCCCAGGATCACCGCGCCCGTGCACAGACACCGGTCGT
>NZ_JANODC010000078.1:0-4223 GCF_031412495.1 Rhizobacter sp.
CGTCAGCGTCCGCCGCGGACGGACCGTCGCCCTCGGCGGCGATGGTCAGGTCACGCTCGGAAACATCGTCGTCAAGGCGACCGCGCGCAAGGTGCGCCGCCTGCACCACGACCGGGTCCTGGCCGGCTTCGCCGGCGCCACCGCCGACGCCTTCACCCTGTTCGAGCGCTTCGAGGCCAAGCTCGACAAGCATCAGGGCAACCTCGTCCGCTCGGCCATCGAGCTGACCAAGGACTGGCGCACCGACCGGGTCCTGCGCCGGCTCGAGGCGATGCTCGCCGTCGCCGACCACGAGTCGTCGCTGATCATCACCGGCAACGGCGACGTGCTCGAGCCGGAGTACGGCATCGTCGCGATCGGCTCCGGAGGCTCCTTCGCGAGCGCCGCGGCCCGTGCGCTGCTCGAGCACACCGAGATGGCGCCCAAGGACATCGTCAAGCGCTCGCTCGAGATCGCCGGCGACCTGTGCATCTACACCAACCAGAACCACTCGATCGAGACCCTCGAATGAGCTCGATGACGCCGCAGGAGATCGTCTCCGAGCTCGACCGCCACATCGTCGGCCAGGGCGGGGCCAAGCGCGCCGTGGCCATCGCCCTGCGCAACCGCTGGCGGCGCCAGCAGGTCGACGAGCCGATGCGCAGCGAGATCACGCCGAAGAACATCCTCATGATCGGGCCGACCGGGGTCGGCAAGACGGAGATCGCGCGCCGCCTGGCCCGCCTCGCCGACGCGCCCTTCATCAAGGTCGAGGCGACGAAGTTCACGGAGGTCGGCTACGTCGGCAAGGACGTCGACTCGATCATCCGCGACCTCGTCGACATGGCCGTCAAGCAGGAGCGCGAGACCGCCATGCGCAGGCAACGCGTGCGCGCCGAGGACGCCGCCGAGGACCGCATCCTCGAAACGCTCGTCCCCGGTGCGCGCAGCGAGCTCGGCCTGTCGCCTTCGCCCTCGGCCGAGAGCACGGCCCGCCAGGTCATGCGCAAGCGCCTGCGCGAGGGCTCACTCGCCGACAAGGAGATCGAGATCGAGGTCGCCGAGGCCAGGCCGTCGATGGAGATCATGGGCCCGGCCGGGATGGAGGAGATGACCGAGCAGCTGCGCGGCATGTTCGCCAACCTCGGCGGCGCGAAGAAGAAGTCGCGCAAGATGAAGATCGCCGAGGCGCACAAGCTGCTCGTCGAGGAAGAGGCGGCCAAGCTCGTCAACGACGACGACGTCAAGGCGAGCGCGCTGGCCAACGCCGAGCAGAACGGCATCGTCTTCATCGACGAGATCGACAAGGTCACCTCGCGTTCGGACGCGCAGGGTGCCGACGTGTCGCGCCAGGGCGTGCAGCGCGACCTCCTGCCGCTGGTCGAAGGCACCTCGGTGAACACCAAGTACGGCATGGTGAAGACGGACCACATCCTCTTCATCGCCTCGGGCGCCTTCCACCTGTCGAAGCCGAGCGACCTGATTCCCGAGCTGCAGGGGCGCTTCCCGATCCGCGTCGAGCTCGGGCCCCTGTCGGTCGACGACTTCGAGGCGATCCTGACGCAGACGCACGCCAGCCTGGTCAAGCAGTACACGCTGCTGCTCGCCACCGAGGGCGTGCAGCTCGAGCTCGACGCGGGCGCGATCCGGCGCATCGCGCAGATCGCCTGCGACGTCAACGAGCGCACCGAGAACATCGGCGCGCGTCGCCTGGCGACGGTGATGGAGCGGCTGCTCGACGAGGTGAGCTTCGACGCGCCGAACCGGTCCGGGCAGACCATCACGCTCGATGCGGCCGCGGTCGACGGCAAGCTCGCCGATCTGGCCAGGAACGAGGACCTTTCGCGCTACATCCTGTGAGCGAGAGCGCTGCGCTGCCGGACGGCGGTGCGGCCTCCAGGAGCAGAGCAGTCCGTGCGGCTACGTGCTCGCTCTTTCGATCACGGCGAAGCCGAGGTCGACGACGCGCGTGCGCTCCGGCCCGCCCGTGAGCCGGCCGATCATCAGCTCGCCGGCGCGCTGGCCCATGGCCCGGGCCCGCACCTGCACCGTCGTCAGCGCCGGCTCCATGCTGGCGGCGATGGGCAGGTCGGCGAAGCCCATCAGCGCGACCCGGCCCGGCACGGCGATGCCGCGGCGCTGGCACTCGAACAGCGCTCCGGCGGCCAGCATGTCGTTGGTGCAGAAGACGGCCCGCGGCGGCGCGGCGGCGTCCATGAGCCGGGAGAGCGCGGAGCGCCCGTCGGACACGGATGAAGGCGCAGGCACCTGAGCCAGGGCCACGTCGACCAGGCCCATGGCCCGGGCCTCGGCGCGGAAGCCGGCCAGCCGCGACGCCGATCGGTCGTCGCTCCCGCCGATGAATCCGAGCGGGCGGTGGCCCCTGCCGATCAGGTGGCGCGCCGCGGCCCGACCGGCGTCATGGTTGGAGAAGCCGACCAGCATGTCGATCGGGCGCGGCGTCAGGTCCCAGGTCTCGACCACCGGGATGCCGGCACGCCGCAGCGTGGCGCGAACGCCTCGGGCGTGCTTGACGCCGATGAGCAGCAGCCCGTCGACACCGCGGCCGAGAAAGGCGGCAATCAAGGCGCGCTCCTCGTCCTCGCGATAGCCGCTCTGGCCGAGCAGCAGCTGGTAGCGGTGCGGCGCCAAAGCCTGGGCCAGGCCGTCCACCGTGTCCGAGAAGATCGAGCTGGCGATCGTCGGCACGATCGCGGCGACGATGCGGCTGCGTTTGGAGGCCAGGCTTCCCGCGGTGAGGTTGTGCACGTAGCGCAGGCGCTCAATGGCTGCGCGCACGGCGGCGAGCGTTCCCGCCGCGACCTTCTCCGGCGTGTTCAGCGCCCTCGACACGGTGACCATGGAGACGCCCGCGGCACGCGCCACGTCCTCCATGCGCACGCTGCGGGGGCGCGGCGCGCGTGGACGTGGGCGGGTCGGCATCGGGGACGATGGTATGGGAAACAGCTCTCTTGACAGCGTCGCGCGCAGCGGCAATCATGAAATGGAAGCGCTTCCATTTTTGTCGCGACGCGACCGGCGCTGGAGAAGACCATGGCTGTTCCGGATCCAGCCGCCATCGAGCGGTACCGCCGCGACGGTGTCGTCGTCGTCGAAGGGCTGCTCGATGAAGTGACGCGGCAGCGCATGAAGCAGGCCCTGGCGGCGCTCATCGCGCGCGCCGGTGCCGTGTCCGCGCATGACGACGTCTACGACCTCGAGCCCACGCACTCGGCCGCCGACCCGCGCGTACGCCGGATCAAGAAGCCGCACCTGGTCGACGCCGTGTTCGCCGAATTCATGCGCTCGCCGCGCCTGCTCGAGGTGCTCTCGGCGCTTCTCGGCCCGAGCGGGGTTCGGCTGCACGGCTCCAAGCTCAACCTCAAGGCGCCGGAGTACGGCTCGCCGGTGGAGTGGCACCAGGACTGGGCCTTCTACCCGCACACCAACGACGACCTGCTCGCCGTCGGCGTGCTTCTCGACGACGCCACCGAGGAAAACGGGCCGCTGCTGGTGGTGCCCGGGAGCCATCGCGGCCCGACCTTCGATCACCACGGGCCCGACGGTCACTTCTGCGGCGCGATGGACGTGGTGCGCGACGGCGTCGACGTCGCCGCCGCGGTGCCGCTCATCGCACCGGCAGGCTCGTGCTCGTTCCACCACGTCCGCGCCGTGCACGGCTCCGCCGAGAACCGCTCGAGGCAGTCGCGCAACCTGCTGCTCTACGAGTTCGCCGCGGCCGATGCCTTCCCGCTCCTCGGCGTCGCCGACTGGACCGAGTTCAACGACCGCCTGCTGGTCGGCTCGCCGACCGTGGTGCCCCGCACCGTGGACTGCCCCCTCCGCATGCCGCTGCCGCCGGCGAAGAACCAGGGTTCCATCTACGAGAACCAGACGGCCCTCGATCGCCGCTACTTCGAGCAGCGGGCCGCCGCGCCGCGCCGCCAACAGACCTAGAACGACCCAGGAGACAGAACATGACCTTCGCACGATTCACGCCGCTGCTGGCCGCCTGCATGCTGCTCGCCTCGCCCGCCCAGGCGCAGACCACGCTGACCTTCGGCGGCTCGGATGCGCTCGGCTCCATCCTCGACCGGCAGAATGTGCGCTTCACCGCCTGCGTCAACGATCGCGGCGCGGGCAAGGTCCGCGTCAACTTCATCCAGGGCGAGCAGCTCGGAAGCGACGTGCAGGTCATCGAGCAGATGATGCAGGGCTCGGTGCAGATCTACGGCGACGTGCTC
>NZ_JANODC010000079.1:0-5579 GCF_031412495.1 Rhizobacter sp.
GGTTGCGGTCTCCTTGAACAGTCTCTTTAGATTGCTGGCTCGAGTCGTAGCCACATTACGACCTTGACAGTTTTTCCAAAGATTTTCAAGCCCACGCCTCCTGCGCGGCGCGCCGTGTCAGCGTCAGTGGCTCGGAGGCTGAACGAGCGAACTCGCACGGCGCGCCCGCTTCGAACGCGCCGGTTCGCTTGTCGGTGTCGCGTCGATACGCGACCGAAGCTTGTCGAGGTAGTCCGCCCAGGCTTGCAGCATGTTCCTGCGCTGGTCGATGAACTCGGTCCGGTTGTAGGCCCGGCCCAGGCTGTCGCGCACGGAGTGAGCCAGCTGGGCCTCGATCACGTCCGGGCTGAAGCCGAGCCGCTCGTGCAAGATGGTCCGCGCCGTTGCGCGAAACCCGTGAGCGGTCATTTCGTCCGCCGCATACCCCATAGCTCGCAGCGCTGCGTTGATGGTGTTGTCGCTCATCGGACGGTCGTGATGCCGCTCGCCCCGAAAGACGAGCTTTCCGCCACCCGTCAACGGCTGAAGCTCGCGCAGCACGGCGACAGCCTGCTTCGGCAAGGGAACCAGGTGCGGTGCCCCGTTCAGCTTGCCCGCCAACATCCGTTTCATGCGCGCCGCAGGGACCGTCCACAGCGCCTTGTCGAGGTCGATCTCGCTCCACTCCGCGGCGCGTAACTCGCCGGGTCGGAGCAGCAGCATCGGCTGCAGCTTCAGCGCGGCGCGCACCACGTGGGTGGCGGCATAGCCGTCGCATGCGCGCAGCAGCTGTGCGAGCCGCTCGGGCTCCGTGATCGCGGCGAAGTGCTTCGGCTGGGGTCGCTTGAGGCCGACCTTCAGGCCGTAGCCGGGATTGGTGGTCGCTTGGCCGATCGCGATGCCGTAGCGGAAGATCTGGCTGCAGTTCTCGAGCGCTCGATGCGCCGTCTCCACGACGCCCCGGGCTTCGATCCGTCGCAGCACCTCGAGCAGCATCGGCGGGGTGATGGCGGTAACGGGCGTCCGGCCGAGCCACGGGAAGACATCCCTTTCCAGCCGCTCGATGATCTTCTGCGAATAGCTTGTCGCCCAGGAACCGCGGCGCACCTCGAACCAGTCACGGGCCAGCGTCTCGAATGCGTTCAGAGGCGGCAGCCCCTTGGCCACCCGGTCCTCGGCAGCCCATTGCGCGCGAACGGCAGCCTTGTCGTCCTTGCGCTTGTGGCTGGGGTCGATGCCCTCGGCGAGGGTCTGACGCGCCTCCTCGGCCTTCTGGCGGGCGAGCGCCAGGCCGGTTTTCGGATACGTCCCCATCGACAGCAGCTTCCGTCTGCCGTGGTAGCTGTAGCTGAACCGCCAGCCGTGCGAGCCGCCGCCGACGAAGAGAAGCAGGTACAGGCCCTCACCGTCCGAGATGCGCTTTCGCGGGTCACCAGGCCGTATGGCCTTGAGCGTCTGGTCCGATCGAATGAGGTGTCTGGCCATATAAGTAACTTCCAGAGGGCCGGAGGAGTAAGACCCCCGATCCGCCGTGAACTTACTCCAAAAACGGCCGGAAGTCAGCGGAAGCCATGAAACGGTCCCGGAAACAAAAAAGCCCTAGAGCGTTGATTCTCAAGGGCTTTTTGGACTTTTTGGGACGCTGCGGGACGTCCTGAAATATCGACTTGGTGGCCAAGGGCGGAATCGAACCACCGACACGCGGATTTTCAATCCGCTGCTCTACCGACTGAGCTACTTGGCCGAGCCGGCGATTATATCGGCGCGCCCTTCGCGGCCGGCCTACATCGCCCCGCGCTTGTTGCGCGAGAGGTCGACGCCGAGCTGCTTCAGCTTGCGGTAGAGGTGGGTGCGCTCGAGCCCGGTCTTTTCGGCGACGCGGGTCATGCTGCCGTTCTCCTGCGCGAGGTGGAATTCGAAGTAGCTCTTCTCGAAGGCGTCGCGCGCTTCGCGGAGGGGCCGGTCGAGGTCGAAGCTCTGCTCAGGCTGCGGGCCGAGCAGGAGCGGAATGGACGCCGGCATGCTGCCGCCGGTCATGGCGGCTTCGACCGTGAGGCTCGTTTCGTTCGGCTGCGTGCCGTTGTTGGCGGCCGTCCGTGTGGCCGGCTTGGCCAGGCCCTGCTCGACGGCGCGGAGCAGCTTTTGCAAGGTGATGGGCTTCTCGAGGAAGGCCATGGCGCCGAACTTGATGGCCTCGACCGCCGTGTCGATGGTGCCGTGGCCGCTCATCATGATGACCGGCATGGTCAGCAGCTGCGACGAGCCCCACTCCTTCAGCAGCGTGATGCCGTCGACATCGGGCATCCAGATGTCGAGGAGGACGAGGTCGGGGCGGAATCGCTCGCGGCAGGCGCGCGCCTGGGCGGCGTCTTCGGCCACTTCGACGGTGTGACCTTCGTCGGCGAGGATCTCCGAGAGGAGTGCCCTGATGCCCAGTTCGTCGTCGACGACAAGAATGGTGGCCATGAACCTTCAGTGCGTCCGCGCTGTCGCGACCGCCTCGTTCGCAGCGGCGCCAGCCGTCGGTGCGAGTTTGGAAAATGATAACGAAACTTGCGCACCGCGCGCCGTGCCAGGGGCGCCGTCCGACCCTGCAGTCTCGCCGAGATTGGCGACCCGCACGCGCGCGCCGTGCTCGTCGGCGATTTTCTTGACCACCGCGAGGCCGAGGCCGGTGCCCTTGCTCTTGGTCGTGACGTAGGGCTCGAAGGCCCGCTTCAGCACCTTGTCCGAGAAGCCCGGACCGTTGTCGACCACGATCAGGCGCACCGCGCGGACGTCGCCGTTGTCGTTGCGCGCCGCCTCGGTGCAGAGGAGCACGCGCCCGTCGGGCTTGTCCGCGACGGCGTCGAGCGCGTTCTGGACCAGGTTGTGGATCACCTGGCGCAGCTGGGTGGCGTCGCCGATGATCGCCGGCAGCCCCGGGGCCAGGCCGGCGCTGAGGCGTCCCGACTCCTGCGCCGCGCCGTACAGGCCCAGCACCTCGCCGGCCAGCGCGTTGAGGTCGAGCGGCCCGAGCTCCGACGCCGGCAGCCGCGCGTAGTCGCGGAACTCGTTGACCAGCGCCTTCATCGCCTGGACCTGGTTGACGATGGTGCCGACCGAGCGCTCGAGCATGCTGCGGTCGCTGCCTTCGAGCTTGGAGGCGAGCTTGAGCTGCAGCCGCTCGGCCGAGAGCTGGATCGGCGTCAGCGGGTTCTTGATCTCGTGCGCCAGGCGCCGCGCGACCTCGCCCCAGGCCTCGATGCGCTGCGCCGAGACCAGCTCGGTGATGTCGTCGAAGACCATGAGGCGCGCGCCCTGCGGCATCGCCGCCCCGCGCACGAGCAGGGTGATGGTGTGGCCCTCGCGGCCGGGTCCCCCGGTCTGCAGCTCGAACGAGTCCTGCCAGTGGTCGCGCTCGCCGGCCTCGGGGCTCGTCGCGTGCAGCTCGAAGCGGTTCCAGACCAGCTGCGCGAAGGTCTCGAGACCGCTCACCTCGTCGAGGCGTCGGCCCCGGTAGGCCGACAGCGGCAGGCGCAGGATCCGGGTGGCCCCGGGGTTGACCGTGTCGATCGCGCCCTTGCGATCGAAAACGATCACCCCGGCCGTCAGGTTGTCGAGAATGGTCTGCAGGTTGGCGCGCGCACCCTCGACCTGGGTCACGCTGCGATGGACCAGCTCGCGCGCGTCGGACAGCTGCTGCGTCATGTCGGCGAACGACCGCGTCAGCCCGCCGAGTTCGTCGCGCGAGGCGAACACCGCCTTCGAGCTGAAGTCGCCGCGCGCGACCTGGGCGACGCCTTCGGCGAGCAGGAGCAGGGGCTGCGCCAGCTGGTTGCTGAGCGCGATCGCGAGCAGCACCGCGCCGAACACCGCCAGCACGAGGGCCAGCGTGAGCGTGCCGATGTACATCTTGCGCAGCCCGGAGCGGGCCAGGGCGCGCTGCTGGTACTCGCGATAGGCGTTCGTCACCGCCAGGGCGTTGCTGGCCAGGGCCGGGGCGATCGACTGGACGACGACCAGGTAGCGCTCCTGCTCGCCGAGCGTGAAGTTGCTGCTCGGGATCACCGCCACGGCGCGGACGCGGGCGGCGCTGCCGGCGGCGGCCGCGTCCTCGTCGAGGCCTTCGGCCTGGCTCACGACACGCTGCGTGCGGGCCTGGCGCAGCATCGGCGCCGGGATGCGGTCGGGCAGCAGCCCGGCGCGCGTCGAGCCGGTCGTGAGCAGCGTCTGCCCGGCGCTGCCGACGACGGCGATCTCCTGCGCCGAGAGCTGCTCGCGCAGGCGCTCGAGCGCGAGCGGCTCGGCCGGGCCGCCCTCGCCGACGCGCTCGGCGGCCAGGCGCGTCTTGGTCGCGACGTCGCCGACGATGGCGTCGATGGTGCCGCGGCCGAGGTTCAGGCCGGCCTCCAGCGCGCCCTCGACCTTGACGTCGAACCAGCTCTCGATGCTGCGCGAGACGAACTGGTAGCTGACGGTGTAGATCAGCACCCCGGGGACCACGCCGACGAGGGCGAAGATGGCGGCCAGCTTGAGCAGCAGGCGGCTGCCGAACCGTCCGCGCGACACGCGCAGCAGCAGGCGCACCGCGGCCACGACGATCACCAGCACCAGCGTGCTCGCCAGGGCCAGGTTGACCCAGAACAGCCAGACGTAGTGGCGCTCGTACAGGGCCGGGTTGTTGGTCGCGATCGACAGCAGGAAGGCGAGCACCAGCCCGGCGCCGAGCGCGGCGACGGTCGAGATGATCCAGGCCCAGCGGCTCGGGCGAGTCATGGGCGACAGGCTAGTTAATCCGCTGCGAGCGCTGGACCGCCAGGCGCCAGTCGGGCTGCCCGCCGACGCCGATCTGCATCGGCCGCGGCAGCAGGTTGACATCGAGCCGGAACTCGAACTCCAGGTAGTGGCGGCTGCCTTCCTCGATGTGCCCCGTCTCGGCGACCTTCCAGCGCGTGCTGCGGCTGACGGCGGCGATCGCCTCGGCCCGGGTCGGGTAGGTCTGGCTCAGCCCGCCCTCCGTCGTCACCCGGTAGGTCGAGGTGAGCGGCTGGAACACCACCTTCCAGACCCGGCTGGTCTGCGCCACCCGGCGGTTGCGCCAGTACCAGCGCTCGCGAAACACCTGGGCCTCGGCGACGAAGAACAGCGGCACCGACTTCATCAGCGCCTCGTCCGGGCTGCGGCCAAGCTCGACCGAGACGGCGAAGCTCAGGTAGACGCCCTCCTCGTCGCGGCTCAGCTCGAACTGGGTCAGCTCCGGCTCGGTGCCGCGGGCCGGACCGGCGCCGAGCAGAGCGCCGCCCGCGGCGGCGGGAAACAGGAGGCGCAATCCGGCCGCGCCGAGCGCGCGAAGCACGCTGCGGCGGCGCGGAAAGCCGTGCGGCGGCGGCGGCAGAGTCATGGTTCGCAGGCGAGGAAAGCCGAAAGTCAGTGTTTCTCGAGCAGGGCGAGGAAAAAGCCGTCCGCGGCCCGGCTCGAATGAGCTCCGGGCGGCGTCTCGTCATTGTCGGCCAGCGGCAGCAGGTGGCCGGGCGAAGGCGGGTCGGCGGCCGGGGCAGCGTCGGCGCGCCGTTGCAAAAAAGCGTCGATCTGCGCCTGGCCCTCGGCCCGGAACACCG
>NZ_JANODC010000080.1:0-10129 GCF_031412495.1 Rhizobacter sp.
CCGCGTCCTCGAGCTCGACCCGCTCATCAAGGCCGACGAGGCGAGCCGCTCGGTGGCCGATCTCGCCAGCCTCGAGCGCTGGCGGGTGATGAAGCCGGACGCCGCCGCCGAGCAGCTCTACTCGCCGATCACGATCATGCCGCGCGTCGACTAGCGCGCGAGCGGCGTGTCGCCGCCTCGCACGAGGACGCACGATGCCATCCGAGGTCGCTCGATCCCCGCCTGTCGGGTTGCCCCGCGCGACCCCGGGCTCGGGGGGTTAGGCCGGGGCTGGGGCTCTCCCTAGAGTCACGCCCATCGTGCGAAAGCGCCTTCCGTGACTCCCCCATGACCCCGAACCGCCTCGCCTCCTTCCTCGTGACCGGCCTCCTGGCGGCGGCCAGCCCGGCCGGCGCGGCCGAGGTCCTCTTCACCGGCTTCGCGCACGGCTCCGAGACGGTCCAGTACTCGCTCGGCGGCAGCAACACGGCACGGGCCGGCTCGGCCTCGGCAGGCGGCTTCGCCACCGTGCTGAACGGCGGCCCCACCTTCGTGAGCTACTGCGTCGACCTGTACCAGACCATCTCCTTCGGCGCCCTCTACACCGACTACACCGGCCCGGGCACCACGCACGCCTTCAACAACGGTGATGCCTTCGCCGACCTGAGCCGGCTCTACGCACGCGCCGGCGTGGTGGCGAACTCGGTGGCCGAAGCGGCATTCCAGATCGCCGTCTGGGAGATCGCCTACGAGAAGACCTCGAACGGCTACGCCCTGGCCGGCGGCGACGCCGTCTTTTCCGGTGGCACCGCCGCGACCTCGGGTGCGCTCACCCTGGCGAGCACCTGGCTGGGCTCGCTCGGCGGTGCCGGCCCGGAGGTGCAGGTGCTCGAAAGCGGGCGTCAGCAGGACGTGATCTTCGCCCCCGTTCCCGAGCCCGAGACCTACGCGCTGTTCCTGGCGGGGCTCGGGGCGATCGGCTTCATGTCGCGCCGGCAAGCCCAGCGACGCGTCAGCGCCTGAAGAGGCTGTCGAACAGCTCGCCCGGGATCGAGTCGGTCTCGTCGCTGACCTCGACGCCGTTCAGCAGGTCCCAGCTCGAGCCGCGCCAGTCGGGCACCGCCGCCGGCCGCAGGATCTTCGCCGGGCCCTCCGGCTCGGCGGGGGCTTCGGGAACGGTGGGGTCGAGGTCGACTTCCTGGACGGCGTCGGCCGCTGCAGTTCGCGGACGAACCTCGGAAGCTCCGGGACCACGCTTGACGATCGACATTCGCGGCATCTTATCGCCGCTTGCGGCGACAGACCGTTTCAGGAAGATACGGCTCGGGGCCCATCGCGGCGGCAAAAACAAGAACGCCCGGCCGGCCGTTGCCGGCCGCCGGGCGCATCGATCAGGAGCTAGACGCGCTTCTGCTTCCGGCGACGGGCCATGAAGCCGATGGCTCCGAGGCCCGCCATCATGAGCGCATAGGTTTCCGGCTCGGGGATCGGAGCCACCTCGCCGATACGCACTTGCTTCACATCGACGGCGAGCTGCGCTTGCGTCAGGTTGTTCAACGTTCCCGTGTAGGTCGTGAACGACAGGAAAGTGTTCACGCCAGTCGCGGTGAAGAAGTTGTTTCCGTTGCCGCCAAGCGCGAAGACGCCATCGGGCCCCGAAGCATCGAAGAACCTCACGAAGCCATCGGCGCTCGCATCGATGTTCAGAATGGCGGTCTTGATGGAGCTGCCCACCAACTCGATCTTCAGGTTAGAGAACGCACCGTCCCCGGCGCTCAGCGTGGCTTGCCCGCCGGAATAGGTCAGCGACGCCTCGCCGACCGAGGAAAGTCGCACCAGCTGGGATTGATCCTGGTTGAGACACCCGAACACCGGGTTACCGCTGTTTGCACCCAGAGCGCAAGCGTTGGCGAGGACGTTGTCGTCGTTTTGAGGCGTGTTGCCCGGAACCACGGTCAGTGCGTTCGCCACGGCGAACGCTCCCGACAGCACGGTGGCGGTCAGAGCAGATTTCAGTTTCATGAGTTCAATTCCTAATGGATGGCTGTTCGGTCGCCCCTGAGAACGGACAAGCGAGGCGCGATCGAGCGCAAGGCCTGGATCCAGAGCAAGGACCGGAACGGCACCTTAACCCCTTGGCCAAGCACTGAACCCCCCGCAGGTACGGGGCAGACGCGTGCTTTACTTCACACAACCCATCGCACGCGGCCCTCACTTCATGGCAGTACCAGGCCCTCGTGCATCGCCACCCGCTCGAGCGCGGCTTCGAAGAGCGAGCGTGCCGCACCGCTGACCTGACCCAGATAGGCATGGAGGGAGGCATCGGCCGCGTCGAGTCCTTCGCACTGGCCGCTGTAGGCCTCGAAGTGGGACAGTTTCATGACGATCTCGGCGAGGTGACGCGGACACTCGCAGGCGATGGTCGACGAGAGGCCGGCGAGGTCGGCGAGGGTCGCGTCGTCGTAGCGGCGCGGTGCAGGCACTGGGGTGGAAAGCGGCAGCACTCGGGGAACGCTGGCCGCTGCTTTGGCGCTCGACCGATCGGGTGCGGCCGCGACGAGGCTGCCCAGACACCCGGCCAGACGCACGTCGTCCGCCGGCTCCAGCAGGAGCGAAACGCCTGCGGCGGCGAACGCATCCGCCACGGGTGTCGCGGCGAAGGAATGAACAACGACGAGCCGGCGAGCGTGGACATGGCGTGCCGCCGCCAGGACCTTCGGCAGCAGCGACGCCTGCAGGCCGCTGGCGAAGACGATCAGCGCGTCGTGCCGGGCGGCGGCCGGGTGCGAACGGACATCGCCGATCCGCGCGAAGGACGCCGTGACCCGGACGATGCGCTCGAGGCGCAGCTGGATGCCGGGCCGCTGCAGGCGTTCCCGGGCGCCGACGCCGACGGCCACGACCGTGCATGCCGAAACACGGCCTCGCTTCGATGCCCGGGCCGAGGCCGGGCTCAACGCCGCCGCGTGCGTCGCCGCGACCTCGCGCAGTCCCTCGATGCCGAGCCGGGCGATCGAGCCGATGGGATGGCCGAGGGCGGTCAGCTGCCGCACCAGGGCCAGGCGCTGGACATCGGCCGCCGAGTACAGGCGGTGCCCGCTGGCGGTGGTGGCCGGGGCGGCGACCCGGTGCCGCCGCTCCCAGATGCGCAAGGTCGCCATGGGCATGCGCAGCATGCGGGCGACCGCACCGCTGCGGTAGCGTGTCGGGCCCGGCTCCACCGGCGGGAGGTCGGTGCGGGATCCGGTTTTCTTCATCGCAAGCGTTCGTGAGTCGGGAACGAGTCGGATTATCGGCTTCACTCGGAGCGGGCATTGCGGGCCCCGCAGGACGACGCCCGCCGAGTCGCCTATCGTCCGCGAGCGCAGGCGGGGCTTCCCCCGCTGCGGCGGGACGACGGTTTCGCGCCACCACGAGGAGCAACGATGAACGAGAGACGGACCTTTCTGATGGCGCTCGCCGGCGCGGGCACGCTGATGCACGGCGCCGTGCGGGCGCAGGCAACGAAAGTCGACGAGAAGGAGCCGCAGGCCGTCGCCCTCGGGTACGTCGACGACGCCGCCAAGGCCGCAGCGCGCAAGCAGCCGAAGTACGCCCCCGGCCAAATCTGCGCCAACTGCGCGCTCTACCAGGCCAAGGGCACCGAGGCCCTGGGGCCCTGCGCCCTCTTCGCCGGCCGGCCCGTGGCCGCCAAGGGCTGGTGCACGGCGTGGGCCAAGAAGGCGTGAGCGTGACGCCTGCGCGCGGGCCTTCGCGACGAAGCGTTCTCGTCGCCGGCCTGGCCCTGCCGGTGCCCTGGCTCGCGGGATGCGCCACGCCGTTGCCGCTGGCGGAGCCTGCCGTGACCACGACCGGCAGCGGCGGCGCCGAGCTGCTCCGGCTCAGCGCCGAAGCGCACGGCCTCGCCGCCTACGGCAAGCTGCGCGACATCAACGTTCGCTACGCCGGCGAATGGCGCCCGCTGATCGACCGCATTCAGCCGATCGTCGTCGACAGCGCCTTTCGCGGCGCGTCGGAGGAGCGTCTGATGCCGGCCGCGGGCATGGTCGCGCAGGCCTATACCGGCAGCGCCGGCCGCAAGCACGTCGTCTGGCGGCGCCCGCCCGGCGCGCCGGCAGCGCGCGGCGACGTGGCCGTCTGGTTCAACGGCCAGCCCAGCTCGGATGCGCAGGTGCTCGATGCGGCGGCGCTCGTCGCCGAAGGCTACGGGCTGTTCCTGCTCGGCCCGCTCTGGCTCACCGGCCGCGGCCACGCAAGCCGCCGCGCCGGCACCGAGCGCGTCGACGGTCGCACGTGCGAGGTCGTCGACGTCTGGCTGCGGCCCGGCCTCGGACGCACCGAGCTCGACCGCGTGTCCCTGTGCATCGACGCGTCCGGGCTGATGCGGCGCGTCCGCTTCACCCTGGAAGGCTTCGGCGGCACGCGCGGCGCCGTCGCGCAGGTCGACACCTTCGAGCACGAGCGCCGCTTCGGCGTCGTCTGGCCGATGCGCTCGTACGAGGAAGTCGTGCACCCGCTGCGCCTGCCGGCGCACGACTGGCGGATCACCGGGCTCGACGTCAACCGGGGCTACGAGCCGTCGTCCTTGATGGGGCCCGAGTTCGGCGGATTGGCAGCGCCAGCGGCAGCCGCCGTCTGATCGGCTACCGGGTGGCGACGACGGCGATCTCGATGCGCACGTCGCGCGGCAGGCGGGCGACCTCGACCGTCGCGCGGGCGGGCGGGTTGGTCTTGAAGAACTCGCCGTAGACGGCGTTCATCCGCGCGAATTCGTTCAGGTCCTTCATGAACACGTTGGACATGACGACGTTGTCGTGGGTCATGCCCTGGGCGCGAAGGACCTCGCCGATGTAGCCGAGCACCAGGCGGGTCTGCTCCTCGATCGTCGCTCCTTCGACCGCGTTGCCGGCCTTGTTGAGCGGGATCACGCCCGAGAGGTAATACGTGTTGCCCGACTGGACCATCTGCGAATACGGCCCGATCGCGGGATAGACGTTCGCCGACGTGTGGATCGTCTTGCCGCTCGTCGCGCAGCCGGAGAGCGCCAGGGCCAGCACGGTGGCGACGATTCGGGGTCGAGCGAGGGTCATGGTCGGTTCCGGTTGTTGTGTCCCGAGGCCATTCTCGGCACGCGCATCGAACCGGCATCGGCGCTTGTCCTACTGCGGCACGGCGATGCACGCCGGCACGGCTCAGCGATCGCCGACCAGCCGCGTCGGGTCGGCCGCAGCGACCCGCTGAAATGAAAACGCGTGTGTCCGGCCCGCGAGCGTGACTTCGAGACGGATGAGGTCGTCGTCGCCGAGCCGGGCGCTGCAGCAGTCCTTGAGGAGGACGTGCACGGTCGCCGACCCGCCGGCGCGGACCGTGCGCGATTCGAGGATCGCGCCCGACACGGCCGCGTCGCCCGCCCCGCCGTGCTCGAACTGGCGCATCGCCTCGTCGCCGGCCGCAGCGACGGCGACCCCGCCGGCCAGGCCCGTGAGCGGTGTCTGCACGAAGAGCGAGCCTCCGCCGGCGCTGATGCCGCCGCGCCAGCCGGTGGAGACGCCCCACAGCGCCGCCACCGCGGCCAAGGTGCCCACCGCGACATGCACGGCCTCACGCCGCACCGACGCGGCATGCAGCTCGGCGGCGCGCTCGGCGCGGGTGTACAGCGGCACCGGGCGGTCGCGGAAGAAGGCGCGAACGTCGTCTCGCGCCACGACGATCGGCACGGCCGACCCGTTCGTCACGCGAAGCACGAAGGCGGGGCGCTCGGCACCTTGTCGAGGAAACGCCGGATAGGCGACGACGACGATGCCGTCGTCGACGAGCGACCGCACGCCGACGCCCGCGACGATGCTCATCGACGCCGATGCGCCGGTTTGGCGCGGCTGGAAGCTGACCGGTGTCGTCGCGCAGCCGGTGGCGAGGAATGCAGCCACGAAAAGCGCGGCCGCCCGATTCGTTTCCGCTGGCCCCTTCATGCCTCCGACTCCGGGTTGTTCCGACGTGACACGGATCGCCCAAGTGTCACATTAGGGGCTCGATGTAATCCATTACATATGCAGCGCGAGATGTGGTGTTCTCCCCGTTCGGGCGCCAGCGGCGCCGCGGCGCCGGCACGCTTTCCTTTCGAGCCATGAGCATCCAGCGCGTGGCGCGGGAGGCGGGGGTCTCGGTGGCGACCGTGTCGCGCGCCTTCAACCGGCCTTCGACGGTGCGCGAGGAGACCCGCAGGCGCGTCGCGCTCGCCGCGCGCCGCGTCGACTACCGGCCCAACGCCAGCGCCCGCACGCTGCGCACGCAGAAGAGCCGTGTCCTGGGCGTCGTCCTGCCGACGCTGCTGAACCCGGTGTTCGCCGAATGCCTGCAGGGGATCGCCGCCGCGGCGGCCGCAGGCGGCTACTCGATCGTGCCGATGACCACCGAGTACCGCCTCGACGACGAGCTGCAGGCAGTGACCGCCCTGCGCGCCGCCGGTGTCGACGGGGTCGTCCTCGTCGTGTCGAACCCGGCGACGTCGGTCGCCCTGCGGCAGCTGCAGGCCGACGGTCTGCGCTACGTGCTGGCCTACAACCGGCACGACAGCCACCCCTGCGTTGCCGTGGACGGCATCGCCGCCCTCGCCGAGGCCGTCGCCCGCCTGGCCTCTCTGGGCCATCGGCGCATCGCGATGGTGAGCGGCCAGCGCGCGGCGAGCGACCGGGCGCAACTTCGCTACCGCGGCTTCCTGCGCGGCATGGCCACGGCCGGGCTGACCCCGCTCCCGTTGATCGAAGTGCCCTTCATCGAAGCGGCCGTCGAGCAGATCGCCGCCGCACTGCGCAAGCCCCGTCGCGCCACCGCCCTGCTCTGCTCCAACGACCTGCTCGCCATTCGCGCGATGCGCGCGGCGCATCTCTCGGGACTGCAGGTGCCGGCCCATCTGAGCGTCGTGGGCTTCGACGGCATCGCCCTCGGCGAAGACCTGACTCCCGCACTCGCCACCATCACCCAGCCGAACCACGACATCGGCCGACGCAGCGTCGATCTGCTGATCGCCGCACTCGCAGAGAACAAGCCCCTAGACGCGCGCGGCAGCGTGCTGCTGCCGCACGGCTATCGCACCGGCGAGTCGTGCGCTGCCGCGCCGCATTGATCACTCCGAAGACCACCCGACACCCACCCAGGAGACATGCCATGTCACGCTCCCTTCTCTGTTTCCTTCGAGCCGGCACCGCCGCGCTCGGCCTGACTGCCGCTAGCGCGTTCGCGCAGACGGCCATCTGCTACAACTGCCCGACCGAATGGGCCGACTGGGGCACGCAGCTGCGCGCCATCAAGGCGAAGACCGGCATCACAATCCCGCCCGACAACAAAAACTCGGGCCAGTCGCTGGCACAGCTCGTCGCCGAGAAGGCGAGCCCGGTGGCCGACGTCACCTACCTCGGCGTCACCTTCGCCATCCAGGCCCAGAAGGAAGGCGTCGTCGCACCCTACAAGCCGGCCGCCTGGAACGACATCCCCGACGGCCTGAAGGACCCGCAGGGCCACTGGTTCACCATCCATTCCGGCACCCTCGGCTTCATGGTCAACGTGGATGCGCTCAAGGGCAAGCCGATCCCGAAGTCGTGGGCCGACCTGCTCAAGCCCGAGTACAAGGGCCTGATCGGCTACCTCGATCCGTCGTCGGCGTTCGTCGGCTACGTCGGCGCGGTGGCGGTGAACCAGGCGCGCGGCGGCACGCTCACCGACTTCGGCCCCGGCATCGAGTACTTCAAGCAGCTCATGAAGAACGAGCCGATCGTGCCGAAGCAGACTTCCTACGCGCGCGTGCTCTCCGGCGAGATCGCGATCCTGCTCGACTACGACTTCAACGCCTACCGTGCCAAGCACAAGGACGGCGCCAACGTCGCCTTCGTGATCCCCGCCGAAGGCACCCTGGTCGTCCCGTACGTGATGAGCCTCGTGGCCAAGGCACCGCATGCCGACAGCGCGAAGAAGGCACTCGACTTCGTGCTGTCGGACGAGGGCCAGTCGATCTGGGCCAACGCCTTCCTGCGGCCGGTGCGTGCCAGCGCCATGTCGAAGGACGTGCAGGCGAAGTTCCTGCCGGCTGCCGAGTACGCCCGCGCCAAGTCGGTCGACTACGCGCAGATGGCCGAAGCGCAGCGGGCGTTTTCCGACCGCTACCTGAAGGAAGTGCGCTGAGCTTCGGCACGCCGCGCTGGCTGCTCGCCGCCTGCGCGGCGCCGGCGTTCGCCTTCTTCGCGGCCTTCTGGCTGCTGCCGGTGGCGCGGCTGGTCGCCCTGCCGGCGGAAAAGGGCTGGGCGACCTACTTCGTCGTGCTCACCGACCCGCGCTACCTGCAGAGCATGGTCAACACGCTGCTTCTTTCGCTCGGCGTCACCGCTGCGACGCTCGTGCTCGGCGGCGCCGTCGGCATCTACCTGGCGCGGCGCCGCTTCGCCGGCCGCCGCGTCCTCCTGTCGTTGCTGACGCTGCCGCTCTCCTTCCCCGGCGTCATCGTCGGCTTCTTCGTCATCCTGCTCGGCGGGCGGCAGGGCCTGGTGCCCAACCTCGGTGCCAGCATCGGCCTGAGCGGGTTGACGTTCGCCTACGGGCTGCTCGGCCTCTTCCTGGCCTACCTGTACTTCTCGCTGCCGCGTGCCATCGCCACCTACACCGCCGCCGCCGAGGCCATGGACATGCAGCTCGAGGAGGCAGCTCGTGCGCTCGGCGCAGGCCGCCTGCGCATCACGCGCGACGTCTGGCTGCCGCAGCTCGCCCCGACCAGCGTCGCCACGGGCGCGATCCTGTTCGCCACGGCGATGGGCGCCTTCGGGACGGCGTTCACGCTGGCGAGCAAGTACGAGGTCGTCCCGATCACCATCTACAACGAGTTCACCAACTACGCCAACTTCGCCCTGGCGGCCTCGCTCTCCATTGCCCTCGGGCTGGTGACGTGGGCGGTGCTGTTCCTGGCCCGGGTCTCGGTCGGCGAAGCCCGTTCGGCCTGAGATCATGCAGACCGCCGCCACCGCTCGCGCGCCGCTGCTCTTCGTCGTCACGCTCGCGGTCAGCGTCTTCATGCTGGCGCCGATCCTGCTGTCCGTGCTGGCGGGGCTCGTCAACAACTACAGCACCGGCCTGAAGAGCGGCCTGACGCTGCGCTGGCTGGCCCAGGTGTGGGAGGTCTACGGCGACACCGTCGCGGCGTCGCTGCTGATCGGGGTCGCCTGCGTCGCGGCGACGCTCGTGCTCGGCGTGCCCTGCGCCTACATGCTGGCGCGCAGCCGCTCCCGCGCAGCGCGCGCCTTCGAGGAGGTGCTGACCTTGCCCGTCGCCGTGCCGGGGCTGGCGACGGCTCTGGCGCTCATCCTCGTCTACGGGCAGATGGCATCGTTCCGGCAGAGCTTCGGCTTCATCCTCGTCGGCCACATCGTCTTCACGCTGCCGTTCATGGTGCGCACGGTCGGCGCCGCGTTCCAGCGCAGCGAGCTGGTGGCGCTCGAGGAAGCCGCGCGCACGCTCGGGGCGAGCTTTCGCCAGCGCTTCCTCGGCGTGCTCGTGCCGGCGGTTTTCCCGGCGATCGTCGCCGGCTGCCTGATGGTCTTCACCCTCTCGATCGGCGAGTTCAACCTGACCTGGATGCTGCACACGCCGCTGACGCGGACGCTGCCGGTCGGCCTGGCCGACAGCTATGCATCGATGCGGATCGAAGTGGGCTCGGCCTACACGCTGGTCTTCCTCGCCGTCATCCTGCCCGTCATGTGGGTGTTGCAGGCGGTCGCGGCGACGCTGCAGAAACGCTACGGAACCTGAATGGACCTGGAACGCACCCGCATCGAGATCGTCGACTGTGCCAAGACGTATGCCGACGGCACCCGCGGCCTCAAGCCGACGACGCTGACGGTGGAGCCCGGCGAGGTCATAGCGCTGCTCGGCCCGTCGGGGTGCGGCAAGACGACGCTGCTGCGGCTGCTCGCCGGTCTCGAGGCGGCCGACCCCGGCAGCCGGATCCTGTTCGGCGGCCAGGACGTGACGGCACGGCCGGTGGAGAAGCGCGGCGTCGGCATGGTGTTCCAGAGCTATGCCCTGTTCCCGCAGATGACGGTGTCGGCCAACATCGGCTACGGCCTGCTGGTGCGCGGCGTCGGCGACGCCGAGCGGCGTCGCGCCGTGG
>NZ_JANODC010000081.1:0-2470 GCF_031412495.1 Rhizobacter sp.
TGCTCATGTGTTTGTCTCCAGCGAGGAAAAATGTTCCTTGCGGAAGTTAACGGATGTGACCGGCGCGCGGCTACAGGGCTTCCCCGGACGCGGGCTCGTCCGGCGGAACGTCCGGCGGGCACGCTGATCGCCGGAGACCCCTGCGTTGCCGGCGGCGGTGCGCGTTGCATACACTGCCGCCGATGCTTGATGCCGCCCTGGACGAGTCCCCGCTCACGCTGGCCTTATCGCCGGCGCGCCGACGGCATCGGCTCCACGCATGCGGCGACGAGCCGGCGACCGAGCCAAACCGCGCTCGCGCAACCGTTCGCTCCGTGATCTTTTCGTCGATCGCGGCGGCTGCGCGACCCGGGCTCTTCGCTACGCTGGAAGATTCGACAGCCGCGCCATGCGCGGCTGCCCTGCACCTCGCCTTCAACCCGCCGGCCTACGCATGAAGCTCTTCTTCGACTTCCTTCCGCTCATCCTCTTCTTCGCCGCCTTCAAGTTCGCCGACGCGAACGCCGACGACGCCGCCCGGTTCGCGACGGAGCACTTGGGCTTCGTCGTCTCCGGAGGCGTCGTTGCAGCCACCGAAGCGCCCGTGCTGCTCGCCACCGTCGTGGTGATGGTCGCGACCCTGATCCAGATCTCCATCCTGCTGGCCATGCGCCGCAAGGTCGACACCATGCTGTGGGTCACCTTCGGCCTGATCGCGATCCTCGGCGGCGCCACCGTCTGGTTCCACGACCCCACCTTCATCAAGTGGAAGCCGAGCGCGTTGTACTGGGCCATGGGTGTCGTGCTCTGGGCCGCCCAGGTCCTGTTTCGCAAGAACCTGCTCCAGGCCCTGATCGGCACCCAGCTGAACCTGCCCGACCCGGTGTGGCGGCAACTCAACATGGCCTGGGCCATCTTCTTCATCCTGATGGGCTTTGCCAATATCTACGTCGCCTATGCCTACTCGATCTCGACCTGGGCCACCTTCAAGGTCTTCGGACTGACCGGCCTGATGCTCTTGTTCATGATCGCGCAGGGCTTCTACATCTCGCGCCACATGCAGGACGACGACCCGCCCGAGAAGCTGCCGGTGCCTCCCGCCACGGGGGCTGGCCAGGAATCCGCGTGAGCGTCAGCGCCGCGGACATCGCTGCCTGCCTGCGCAGCGCCCTGGCCCCGCAGACCCTGGAGGTCGAGGACGACAGCCACCTGCACGCGGGCCACGCCGGCGCGCGCGAAGGCAGGCACTTCAGCGTGACGATCTCCAGCCCGCACTTCGAAGGCCTGACGCGCGTGGCCCGGCATCGCCTCGTATATGATGCTTTGCAGGGCCTGATCCCGCTCGGAATCCATGCCCTCGCGATCGACGCCCGGGCACCCAGCCAACGCTGATCCGACGCCGAGCCGGCAGCCTCCCAGGCTGCGCCCCCCCCACCCGTCCCGCCCGAAAGGCACGTTCATGAAGAAGAGTCTTTTCGCCGTCAGCGTCGTGCTGGCCGCCGCCGGCCTCGCTCCCGTCGCCGCGCACGCGCAGAACGTCGCCGTCGTCAACGGCAAGCCCGTTCCCAAGGCCCGTGTCGACGCGATCCTGACCCAGGTGCAGAAGCAGGCGGCCTCGCGCGGCCAGCAGCTGCCGCCGAACATCGACCAGCTCGTCCGCGACAAGGTCGTCACGGACGAGATCCTGAGCCAGGAGGCAGAGCGCCGCGGCCTCGCCAACTCGCCCGACTACAAGGCGCAGATGGAGCTGGCGCGACAGGGCATCCTGATCGGCCTGCTCTCCGCGGACATCGACAAGAAAGCGGCCGTCAGCGACGCCGACATCCAGTCCGAGTACGACAAGATCAAGGCGCAGTCGAGCGGCACCGAGTACCGCGCCCGCCACATCCTGGTCGAGAAGGAAGAAGACGCCAAGGCGCTGGTCGGCCAGCTCAAGGGCGGTGCCAAGTTCGAGGACCTGGCCAAGAAGAGCTCGAAGGATCCCGGCTCGGCCGAGAACGGCGGCGATCTCGACTTCGCCGCGCCGACCGCCTACGTGCCCGAGTTCTCGCAGGCGATGGTCAAGCTGAAGAAGGGCGAGTACACCGACGTCCCGGTGAAGAGCCAGTTCGGCTTCCACATCATCAAGCTCGAAGACACGCGCGAGGCGAAGTTCCCGGCCCTGGCCGAGGTCAAGCCGCAGATCCAGCAGCGGCTGTCGCAGCAGAAGGCGGCCGCCTTCCGCGACGAGCTGCGTGCAAAGGCGAAGACGGACTACAAATTTACGAACTAGCCGTCAAGGCTCGATCCGACCGGCCTCGATCCTGAGCTGCTGGTCGCATCGAGCGGCGATCGTCGCGTCGTGGGTCACCAGCACCAGCGTGGTCCCCGCTTCCCGGTTCAGCTCGAACATCAAGGCCATCACGGTTTCCCCGGTGGCGAAGTCGAGGCTGCCGGTGGGCTCGTCGGCGAGCAGGAGCGCGGGCCGGACGACGAAGGCGCGGGCCAGCGC
>NZ_JANODC010000082.1:0-8790 GCF_031412495.1 Rhizobacter sp.
GCAGGTCATCGACCCGGTAGGCCCGGATCGATTGCACGATGTTTGGACGGACTGTCTGCAAGAGCATGTCTCGTTCCTCCTGTTCAAAGAAAAGCTGTGCTGCGCTCATGGCGTGATCCGGTTGAAACGGTTGTAGTGGTCGGCTGTGTAGTAGCACGCGCTCGGGGCGGCCGGTTCGCGGCCGCCGCAGACGATGCGGCGCGCGCCCCGGTCCCGGGAACCCGGCGTGGGAACGGTGTATTCGCGGTAGTACCCACGCGGTTCCGTGGGCAGCCGCCGTTCGCGATTGCCGAAGACCATGCCGTCCTTCGGGTAGGCGAACGGCCCGCCGGCGTGGATCTGCCGGTGCACGGCTTGCGCTTCAGCGGGAAGGCCGGCGAGCGGTACGGGCGAGGCGAGGGACGCCTGATCGCGGGCCTGGACCGCACCGATCGACAGCAACCCTGCGACGCCGATCCCCGCCCCCCACCGGAGCAGTGGCCGCCACGGCTGCAGCCGACCCAAGAAAACCACGGGAAAATCCCTGAACGAACAATCGGTTGATGTTACCGAAACAGGGCGGAAACCTCAAGCCTTTGCTGCAAAATCGGGCACGAACGGCCTTGTATTAGTTAGCGCATACTCTCTCGAAAAGCCACTCACCTTAACGCGTTGGCATCCATGACCGCCAGGGCCGTCATGTTAATGATGCGGCGCACGGTGGCCGACGGGGTGAGGATGTGCACCGGCTTGGCGGCACCCAGGAGAACGGGCCCGATGGCGATGCCGCCGCCGGCCGCCGTCTTCAGCAGGTTGTAGGCGATGTTGGCCGCATCGATGTTCGGCAGCACGAGCAGGTTGGCCTCGCCGGTCAGCGGGCTGGAGGGCATCACCTCCTTGCGGTAGCGGGCGTCGAGTGCGGCGTCGCCGTGCATTTCGCCATCGACCTCGAGCCAGGGCGCGCGCGCATTCAGGAGCGCCAGCGCGTCGCGCATCTTCACCGCCGAGGGCTGATTGCTGGAGCCGAAGTTGCTGTGCGAGAGCAGCGCCGCCTTGGGCTGCAGGCCGAAGCGCATCATCTCCTCGGCGGCCATGACGGTGATCTCGGCCAGCTGCTCGGCCGTCGGGTCGTAGTTGACGTGCGTGTCGACCAGCATCACCTGCCGGCCCGGGAGGATCAGGCCGTTCATGCAGGCGTAGGTGCGGGCGCCTTCGCGCAGCCCGATCACCTGGTCGATGTAGTGCAGGTGCATGTTGGTGGTGCCCCACGTGCCGCAGAGCATCCCGTCGACCTCGTCGGTGCGCAGCAGCATCGAGCCGATCAGCGTCAGCCGGCGCCGCATCTCGATCTTCGCCAGCTGCGCCGTGACACCCTTGCGTGCGGTCAGCTGGTGATAGGTCTGCCAGTACTCGCGGAAGCGGTGATCGTCTTCGGTGTCGACGAGGTCGTAGTCGCGCTCGGCGACCAGGCGCAGCCCGAACCGGGCGATGCGCTGAGCGATCACCGCCGGCCGGCCGATCAGGGTCGGGCGCGCCAGGTGCTCGTCGACGACCACCTGCACGGCGCGCAGGACTCGTTCTTCCTCGCCCTCGGCGTAGGCAACGCGCTTCTTCACCGCCATCTTGGCCAGGTTGAAGATCGGCCGCATCGTCGTGCCCGATGCGTAGACGAAGGCCTGCAGCTTGTCGCGGTAGGCGTCCATGTCGGCGATCGGCCGCGACGCGACGCCGGAATCGGCCGCTGCCTGGGCCACGGCCGGCGCGATGCGCATCATCAGGCGAGGATCGAAAGGCTTCGGGATCAGGTACTCCGGGCCGAAGCTGAGCGTCACACCGGCGTAGGCGGCGCTCACGACTTCGTTCTGCTCGGCCTGGGCCAGCCCGGCGATGGCGTGGACGGCGGCGATCTCCATCTCCACCGTGATCGTCGTCGCGCCGCAGTCGAGCGCGCCCCGGAAGATGTAGGGGAAGCAGAGGACGTTGTTGACCTGGTTCGGGTAGTCCGTGCGGCCGGTCGCGATGATCGCGTCGCTGCGCACCGACTGCACCTCCTCGGGCAGGATTTCCGGGGTCGGGTTGGCGAGCGCGAAGATCACCGGGTTCGGCCGCATGGTCGCCACCATCGCCGGCTTGAGAACGCCGGCGGCCGACAGGCCGAGGAAGATGTCGGCGCCGGCGATAACGTCGGCGAGCGTGCGGTGCGGCGTGTCCTGGGCGAAGACGATCTTGTCCTCGTCCATCAGCTCGGTGCGGCCCTGGTAGACCACGCCGGCCAGGTCGGTGACCCAGATGTTCTCGCGCCGGATGCCGAGCTTCAGCAGCAGCCCCAGGCAGGCGATCGCCGCGGCACCGGCGCCGGAGGTGACGAGCTTGACGTCCTCGATCTTCTTGCCGCTCACCTTCAGCGCGTTGAGCACGCCGGCGCCGACGACGATCGCGGTGCCGTGCTGGTCGTCGTGGAAGACCGGAATGTTCATCCGCGAGCGCAGCGCCCGCTCCACGTAGAAGCAGTCGGGCGCCTTGATGTCCTCGAGGTTGATGCCGCCGAAGGTCGGTTCGAGGGCAGCGATCAGGTCGATCAGCTTGTCGAGGTTCTTCTCGTTGACTTCGATGTCGAAGACGTCGATGCCGGCGAACTTCTTGAACAGCACGCCCTTGCCTTCCATCACCGGCTTGGCGGCGAGCGGGCCGATGTCGCCGAGGCCGAGCACCGCCGTGCCGTTGGTGATGACGGCGACCAGGTTGCCGCGCGCCGTGTAGCGGAAGGCGTTCGCCGGGTCGGCGACGATCTCCTCGCAGGCCGCGGCGACGCCGGGCGAATAGGCCAGCGACAGGTCGTGCTGGTTGACGAGCTGCTTGGTTGCCGCGATGGCGATCTTGCCCGGCACCGGGAACTCGTGATAGTCGAGCGCGGCGCGGCGCAGCTCGGCCGCCTTCTGTTCGGAGTTCGACATGTTCACGGAAGGCCGGCTCGTGGTTCGTTCGGGTCGAAGGGCGGGTACGCGGCGGATCATTGCAGAGATGCCGCCGCGCGCGCCCCCCGGTGTTCCCCGGGGTGAAGTGTGCCGCTTCGGGGGCGCCGATAATCGGCCGTCAGCATGGCCACCCTCGGCGAGTTCGAGCTCATCGAACGATTCTTCACGCGGCCCACCGGCCGCGCCGCGCTCGGCATCGGCGACGACTGCGCGCTGCTCGCACCGGCTCCCGGGCTGTCGCTCGCCGTCTCCTGCGACATGCTGATCGAGGGGCGTCACTTCGTGTCCACGGTGGCGCCCGATCGCCTCGGCCACAAGGCGCTCGCCGTCAACCTGAGCGACCTCGCCGCCTGCGGCGCGCGGCCGCTGGCGTTCACGCTGGCCCTGGCCCTGCCGCGCGCCGAGGAGGCTTTCCTCCAGGGCTTCGCTCGCGGGATGTTCGCGCTCGCCGAGCGGCATGGCTGCGAGCTCGTCGGCGGCGACACGACGCGCGGCCCGCTCGCCATCTGCATCACGGTTTTCGGCGAGGTCGCCCGTGAATCGGCGCTGCTGCGTTCGGGAGCGCGGCCGGGCGACGAGATCTGGGTCAGCGGCTGCCTCGGCGATGCGCGACTCGCGCTCGAGGCGTTCCGCGGCACATTGACGCTGGAGACAGCCGCATTCACCCGGGCCCGCGACGCCATGGAGATGCCTGAGCCGCGGGTCGGCCTCGGCCTTGCGCTGCGCGGAATCGCCAGCAGCGCGATCGATGTCTCGGACGGTCTTGCCGGCGACCTCGCCCACATCCTGCGCTGCTCCGGCGTCGGCGCGGTCGTCGACGTCGACGCCCTGCCGCGCAGCGGCGTCCTGGCAGCCCAGCCGCAGACGACGCAGCGCGAGTGCCTGCTCGCCGGCGGCGACGACTACGAGCTGGCGTTCACCGCCGCGCCGGACCGTCACGACGACGTGCTCGCCGCCGGCGCGGCGGCGGCCGTGCAGGTCACACGCATCGGCGCTGTGGAGGCCGGGGGCGGGCTGCGCCTCGTCGACGCCAGTGGCCGGTCGCTGCCGAACGAGGTCGCGTCGTTCGACCACTTCAAGTCCTGAGCCGGGAGAGCGACCGTGAGTACGCCCGACCCGGCCCTCAACCGGCCCCTCGAAGGCGCCGGCCGCCGGCCCGGCTGGCGCTTCCTGTTCGCCCACCCGGCTCACTTCATCGCCCTAGGCGCCGGCGCCGGCCTGGCCCGGCTCGCCCCCGGCACGGTCGCGACGCTGCTCGCCTGGCTGACCTACGCCGCCTGGGCCGAGCCGCTCGACCACGGTGGCCGGGCCGCGGTGCTCGCCGGTGCGCTGCTGCTGAGCTGGTGGGCCGGCACCGTCACCGCGCGCCACCTGGCCCAGGCCGACCCGTCGGCCATCGTGTGCGACGAGATCGTCGCCTTCTGGCTCGTCCTCTGGCTGCTGACGCCTGCGAGCTTCGCCGCCCAGGCGGTCGCCTTCGTGCTGTTCCGTGTCCTCGATGCGGCCAAGCCGGGGCCGGTGGCGTGGGCCGATCAGCTGTTCAAGGGCCAGCGCGGCGCCACGATCGGCTGGGCGCAGGGCTTCGGGATCGTCTTCGACGACCTCGTCGCCGCCCTCTGCACGCTGTTCCTGATCGCGTTGTGGAGGTGGTTCTGAGCCGCCTCGAGGAACGCGTCGAGCGCCTCGCCGCCGCGCTGATGGCCCGCGCCGCGACGATCGCGACCGCCGAGTCGTGCACGGGCGGCCTGATCGCCGCCGCCTGCACCGCGAAGGCCGGCTCCAGCGCCTGGTTCGAGCGCGGCTTCGTGACCTACTCGAATGCCGCGAAGGCCGAGATGCTCGGCGTGCCGGAGGCGACGATCGCAGCGCACGGGGCGGTCAGCGCGGAAGTGGCCGCGGCGATGGCCCAGGGGGCGCTGGCGCGATCGCCGGCCAGCTTCTCGGTCGCCGTCACCGGCATCGCCGGCCCCGGCGGGGCGACCCCCGGCAAGCCGGTCGGCACCGTCTGGCTGGCGGTCTGCGGGCGCGGCGCCGCGCCGGCGACGACCTTTCTGCAGGCCGGCGGCAAACGGGCGGCCGTTCGTGAGCAGACCGTGCTCGCGGCGCTCGACCTGCTCCTGGCGCGGCTGGCGCAGGTCTGAGCGTCCGTCGCGCGATGAGCGCGAGTGGCCCGCGAGACTGCCTCAGGCAAGGAGGGCGAGGCGGACGATCGGCCGCGTGCCGGTGCGCGAGGTTTCCTCGACCAGCATCAGCACCAGCCGGCGCAGCGCCTGCCACGGGTCGAGCGGCCACTCCGGGTGCTTCAGGCCCTTGACCAGGCCGTCGCAGACCTGCGCCGCGTCGAGCAGGTGCGCCAGCGTCGTGTCGCCGAGCAGGGTCACGGCGCGCTCGAAGATCCGCTCCTTGGCGCCCCACACGCGCGCTTCGCGCAGGGCCAGCGGCAGCGGCTTGCCGGCGCCGAGCGCGTCCTTGACGCGCTTCAGTCCGCGGATGTCCTCGGCCAGGGTCCAGTGCACGAGCACCGGCGCCTCGCCTTCGGCCTGCAGGCCGTCGAGCATGCGCAGCGCGCGTACCGTCTGCCCGGCGAGAACCGCCTCGCCGAGCTTGAACACGTCGTAGCGCGCGACGTTGAGGACCGCGGCCTCGATCTGCTCGAAGGACAGCTCGCCCGCCGGGTAGAGCAAGGCCAGCTTCTGGATCTCCTGATGCGCGGCGAGCAGGTTGCCCTCGACGCGGTCGGCGAAGAAGGCCAGCGCCTGCTGCCCGGCGCTGCCGGCCCCGACGCGCTGGCCCTGCGCCGCCAGCCGCTCGGCGATCCACTGCGGCAGCGCCTTGCGCTCGACCGGGTCGACGCGGACGCTGATGCCGGCCCTGTCGAGCGCCGCGAACCAGGCGCTCGACTGCTGCGAGCGGTCGAGCCGCGGCAGCTGGACCAGAGTGACCACGTCGCGCCCGCCGCCGGCTTCGGCGCTCTCGCAGTAGCGCTGCAGCGCCTCGGAGCCGTCCTTGCCCGGCTTGCCGGAAGGAATGCGGATCTCGACCAGCTGCCGGTCCGAGAAGAGGCTCAGCGCCTGGGCCGCGCCGAGCAGGCTGCTCCAGTCGAAGTGGGCGCCGGCGACGGTGTGGACCTGGCGTTCGCCGCAACCGGCGGCCCTCGCCGCAGCTCGGATCGTGTCGCAGGCTTCCTGCGCCAGCAGGGGCTCGTCGCCCCATACGGTGTAGAGCGGCCGGAGCTCGCGCTTCAGGTGCGCCGCCAGCTGCTCCGCTCGCAGCAGCATCAGACTTGCTGCACCGAGGCGAGCCGGCGCAGCACCTGGGACACGATGTCGGCCTGCATGGCGCGGTAGAGGAAGGCCTCTTCCTGCTCCTTGGCCAGGGCCGCGGCCTCGGAGTAGGTCAGCGAGCGGGCGAGGACGATCTCGCTCGAGGGAATGAGCTCGCGGCCGACGGCGGAGCGGAGCTCGAAGCGGAACCGGTAGCGCAGCTCGAACTCGCGGATCTGGTTCGCCGCGGTCTGCGCGACGACGCTCTTCTCGCGGGCCTCGCCGAGCGCCTGCAGGACGACCTGCGCCTCCTGGCCGGCCTCGACGACGCGGGTGTTCGTGCTCGCGTCGATGTGCATCCTCAGCTCGGCCGCGAGCGGCGACCGGGCCGGAAAGCCGCGCAGCTGGATGGTGCGAAAGCGCAGCTCGGGGGCCCGCTTCATCTCGAAGCCGCAGCCTGCGAACGCGGCGAGCGGGACGACGAGCAGTGCCCGGCGCCGCATCAGACGACGACGTTCACCAGCCGCCCGGGCACCACCTTGACCCGCTTCACCGGCTGGCCCTCGGCGAACTTGGCGAACTCGGGGCTGGCGAGGGCGGCGTCCTCGATGGTGCGCTCGTCGGCCGACGCGGCGACCCTGATCCGGCCGCGCAACTTGCCGTTGATCTGCAGCATCAGCTCGATCTCGGCCTGCACCAGCGCCGCGTTGTCGACGACCGGCCAGGGTGCATCGAACAGGGGCCCCATGTCGCGGTCGTAGCCGAGCTCGTTCCAGACCCGCCACGCCGTGTGCGGGCAGACCGGATAGAGCACCCGCAGGAGCACGCCGAGGCCCTCGCGCAAGGCAGCTGCATCGGCCGCCGCGCCCGACGCGCCGGCCGCATGGGCCTCGAGCGCGTTGAGGAGCTTCTGCGCACCCGAGACGACGGTGTTGTATTGCATGCGCTCGTAGTCGTAGCTGACCTGGCGCAGCAGCGAGTGGACCTCGTGGCGCAGCGACGCGGCGCGGCCGCGCGGGCTCTGCCGCGCCTCGGCCGTGCCCAGCGTGTCGAGGTGCCGGGCGGCGAAGGACCAGAGGCGCTTCAGGAAGCGGTTCGCTCCGGCGACGCCGGCGTTGTTCCAGTCGAGGGTCTGCTCCGGCGGCGAGGCGAACATGACGAAGAGGCGGGCCGTGTCGGCGCCGTAGCGATCGATGAGGTCCTGCGGGTCGACGCCGTTGCGCTCGGTCTTGCCCATCTTCAGCATGCCGCGGTAGGTGACGACGGTGCCGTCTTGCAGACGGCCCGCCTTTTCCAGGGTTGCTCCCTCCCCAACCCCTCCCTCCGAGAGGGAGGGGCCGACCCCGTTGGGGTCGCTCTTTTCGTCGACGGGGGTCACTTCGTCGGGCGGGAAGTACTCGATGCCGCCCTGCGCCGTCGGCCGGGCCCATACGTGGTTCAGGACCATGCCCTGCGTCAGCAGGCGCGTGCACGGCTCGTCGATGTCGACCAGCTTCAGGTCGCGCATCACCTTGGTCCAGAAGCGCGCGTAGAGCAGGTGCAGGATGGCGTGCTCGATGCCGCCGATGTACTGGTCCATCGGCATCCAGTACGCCGTGCCGGGGCCGACCATCGCATCGTCGAGCTTGGGGTCGCAGTAGCGCATGAAGTACCACGCGCTGTCGACGAAGGTGTCCATCGTGTCGGTCTCGCGCCGCGCCGGCTTGGCGCAGCGCGGACACGGCACGTTCAGGAACGACGCGTCCCGGGCCAGGGGGTTGCCCGCGCCATCGGGGATCAGGTTCTCCGGCAGGACGACCGGCAGGTCCTTCTCGGGCACCGGCACGACGCCGCAGGTATCGCAATGGATGATCGGGATCGGCGTGCCCCAGTAGCGCTGCCGGCTGATGCCCCAGTCGCGCAGGCGCCATGTCGTCTGCTTGCCGCCGAGGCCGCGGTGCGCCAGGGCCGCGGCCACCGCGTCGACGGCGGCCGGGTGCTCGAGGCCGCTGTAGACGTCGGAGTTGATCGTCACCGCGCCTTTGGTCTCGGCGTACCAGTCCTGCCAGCGCGCGTACGAGAAATGCTCGCCGTCGATGTGGATGACCTGGAGCAGGTCGATTCCGTAGGTTTTCGCGAACTCGAAGTCGCGCTCGTCGTGCGCCGGCACGCCCATCACGGCGCCGTCGCCGTAGTTGATGAGGACGTAGTTGCCGACCCAGAGCGGGATGGGTTCGTGGCTGAGCGGATGCTCGACCGAGAGGCCGGTGGCGATGCCGCGCTTGGCCTGGGTGGCGAGCTCCGCCTCCGTGGTGCCGCCGGCGCGGCAGGATGCCAGGAAGGCGGCGACCTCGGGATTCGACGCGGCGGCATGCAGGGCGAGCGGATGCTCGGGGGCGACGGCACAGAAGGTCCCGCCCATGATGGTGTCTGCACGCGTCGTGAACACGTACAAGCGGCCCCCGCCGATGAGCTCGCCGTCGGCGCCGCGGATCCGGTGCGGGAAGGCGAAGCGGACGCCCTCGCTGCGGCCGATCCAGTTCTCCTGCATGGTCTTGACGCGCTCGGGCCAGCCCGGCAGGCCGCTCTTCACA
>NZ_JANODC010000083.1:0-10492 GCF_031412495.1 Rhizobacter sp.
GCCGGGGCTGCCGGCCTACGCCGTGCGCCTGAAGCCGGACGCCATCCGCGAGCTCGGGCTGACGGCGACCCAGCTCGCCGCCAGCCTGCGCGCCTTCGTCAACGGCGACGTCGCGACCTACTGGACGTCGCCCGACGGGCAGCAGGTCGACGTCGAGCTGCGCCTGCCGCAGACGGCGCGCGAGAACGTCGCCCAGCTCGACGACCTGCCGGTCGCCTACGCCCGGGACGGCACGCCGATCGAGCTGTCGCGCGTCGCCGACATCGTGCCGGTCGAGAACCCGGTCGTCATCAAGCGGCAGGACCTGCAGCGGCGCCAGGCCCTCTACGCCCGGTCCGAGGGTCGGCCGAGCGGCGACGTCGGCGCCGATGTCCAGAAGATCGTCAAGGAGACGCAGCTCCCGCCGGGCTATCGCTTCGACGTGGGTGGGGACACCAAGGAACAGGCCGAGGCCTTCCAGGGCGTCCTGTTCGCGCTCGGCGCCGCGGTCATCTTCATCTACATCGTGCTGGCGTCGCAGTTCGGCAGCTTCCTGCAGCCGATCGCCATCATGGCCTCGCTGCCGCTCGCGCTCATCGGCGTCATGCTGGCGCTGCTCTTCACGCGCTCGACGCTGAACCTGTTCTCGATGATCGGCCTGGTCATGCTGATGGGCCTGGTCACCAAGAATGCGATCCTGCTCGTCGACTTCGCCAACCACGGCCGCCGGAACGGGCTCGGCATGGCCGAGGCGCTGCTGCAGGCGGGCCTGGTCCGCATGCGGCCGATCATCATGACCACCGCGGCGATGGTGTTCGGCATGCTGCCGCTCGCCCTGGCCCTCGGCGAAGGCGGCGAGATCCAGGCGCCGATGGGCCGGGCCATCATCGGCGGCGTCATCACCTCGACCCTGCTCACGCTCGTCGTCGTTCCGGTGCTGTACAGCTACCTGGTGCGCGAGCGCAGGCCGGCATCGCCGCGCGAAGCGCCGCCGGCATCGGCCGGCGGCTCGATGACGGCGCACATGCCGGCGTCGAAGGACTGACCGCCGGGCGCGCCGGCCTCAGTCCTCGTAGCTCGCCAGGGGCGGGCAGGAGCACGATAGGTTGCGGTCGCCCCAGACGTTGTCGACCCGGCCGACCGGCGACCAGTACTTGCCCGCCCTCAGCGACGGCAGCGGAAAGGCCGCTTCCTCCCGCGTGTAGGCGCGCGTCCACTCGGAGCCGAGCAGGGCGGCCGCGGTGTGCGGCGCCGACTTCAGCGGGTTGTCGTCGCGCGGCCAGGTCCCGGCCTCGACCTTCGCGATCTCGGCCCGGATCGCGATCATCGCGGCGCAGAAGCGGTCGAGCTCGGCCAGCGGCTCGCTCTCCGTCGGCTCGACCATCAGCGTGCCCGGCACCGGGAAGCTCAGCGTCGGCGCGTGGAAGCCGTAGTCGACGAGGCGCTTGGCGACGTCCTCGGCGCTGATGCCTTGGCCGCCCTTGTCTCCGCCGGTGGCTTCCTTCAGCGGCCGCAGGTCGAGGATGCATTCGTGCGCAACGCCGCCGCCGCCGATGCCCTCGACGTTGCCGCTGAAGTGCAGCTCGTAGTGGCCGGCCAGACGCGCCGCGATGTAGTTGGCCGACAGGATCGCCGTCTCGGTGGCCTGGCGCAGCCCCTCGCTGCCCATCATGCGGATGTACATCCAGCTGATCGGCAGCACGGCGGCATTGCCGAGCGGCGCCGCCGACACCGCGCCGACGCCGCCTTCGACCTGGCCGGCGGCGTGGCCCGGCAGGAAGGGCACGAGGTCCGCGACGACGCAGACCGGGCCGACGCCGGGGCCGCCGCCGCCGTGCGGGATGCAGAAGGTCTTGTGCAGGTTGAGGTGGCTGACGTCGCCGCCGAACTCGCCCGGCGCGGCGACGCCGACCAGCGCGTTCATGTTCGCGCCGTCGACGTAGACCCGGCCGCCGTGCCGGTGCACGATCTCGCACAGCTCGCGCACGCGCCGCTCGAACACGCCGTAGGTCGAGGGGTAGGTGATCATCACCGCTGCCAGGCGGTCGCGGTGCTGCACGCAGCGGGCCTCGAGGTCGGCGAGGTCGACGTTGCCGTCGGCGTCGCACTTGGTCACCACCACCTGCAGCCCCGCCATCTGCGCGCTCGCCGGGTTCGTGCCGTGCGCCGACTCCGGGATCAGGCAGACGCTGCGGTGCGCTTCTCCGCGCGAGGCGTGCCAGGCGCGGATCGCGAGCAGGCCGGCGTACTCGCCCTGCGAGCCGGCATTGGGCTGCAGGCTCACGCCGGCATAGCCGGTCGCTTCGCAGAGCCAGTGCTCGAGCTGGCGGCGCAGCAGCTCGTAGCCGGCGCGCTGGTCGGCCGGTGCGAACGGATGGATGTTCGCGAAGCCCGGCCAGGTGATCGGGATCATCTCGCTCGACGCGTTCAGCTTCATCGTGCACGAGCCGAGCGGAATCATCGAGCGGTCGAGCGCCAGGTCCTTGTCGGAGAGGCTGCGGATGTAGCGCAGCATCGCCGTCTCGGCGTGGTGGCGATGGAACGTCGGATGCGTGAGGAAGGCCGACGTGCGGCGCAGGGCCGGCGGGATCAGCGGCGTGATGCCGCGCTCGAAGCCGCCGATGTCGGGGACCGGCTGGCCGTCCTTCGCGAACACGCGCCAGAGGGCGACGATGTCGTCGCGCGTCGCCGTCTCGTCGAGAGCGATGCCGAGCATCGTGTCGCCCCACTCGGGAAATCGGCGCAGGTTCATGCCGGCGGCCACGGCCCGCGCGGCGAGCTCGGCCGTCGCGGCACCGGTGTCGATCGTCAGCGTGTCGAACGCGGTCTCGCCGCGGATCGGCCAGCCGAGCTGGCGCAAGCCCTCGGCGAGCACCGCCGCATAGGAGGCGATCCGCCCGGCGATGCGCGTCAGCCCCTCCGGGCCGTGGTAGACGGCGTACATGCTGGAGACCACCGCCGGCAGCACCTGCGCCGTGCAGATGTTGGACGTCGCCCGCTCGCGCCGGATGTGCTGCTCGCGCGTCTGCAGCGCCAGCCGGTAGGCGACCTGTCCGTGCGCGTCGACGCTGACGCCGACCAGCCGCCCGGGCAGGCCGCGCTTGTAGTCGTCGCGGCAGGCGAGGTAGGCGGCGTGCGGGCCGCCGCAGCCCATCGGCATGCCGAAGCGCTGGGTCGTGCCGCAGGCGATGTCGGCGCCGATCTCGCCGGGCGGCGTGATCAGCGTCAGCGCGAGCAGGTCGGCAGCGACGATGAATGCCGCGCCGTGGGCGTGGATCAGCGGTGCGTCGGCGCGCAGGTCGTGCAGGGCGCCGCTCGTCGCCGGCAGCTGGGCCAGGACGGCGAAGTAGTCGCCGCCCGCGATCAGCGTCGCCCACTCCTCGGTGGAGTTGGCGAGGACGATGTTCAGGCCGAGCGGCGCGGCCCGGGTGCGCAGGACCTCGATCGTCTGCGGGTGGGCGTCGCCGGCGACGACGATCGTCTCGCTCTTGCACTTGACGCTGCGCCGGGCCAGCGACATCGCCTCTGCCGCGGCGGTGGCCTCGTCGAGCATCGACGCGTTGGCGACGGCCATGCCGGTCAGGTCGCAGACCATCGTCTGGAAGTTGACGAGCGCCTCGAGCCGGCCCTGCGAGATCTCGGCCTGGTACGGCGTGTAGGCGGTGTACCAGGCCGGGTTCTCGAGCACGTTGCGCAGGATGACGCCCGGCGTGTGCGTGCCGTGGGAGCCCTGGCCGATGAAGCTGCGCAGGACGCGGTTCTGCGCCGCGATGCCTTGCAGCTCGGCCAGCGCCGCGGCTTCGCTCAGCGGCGGCGGCAGGCGCATCGCTGTTCGCCGCGCGATCGAGTCCGGAACGATCGCCTCGATCAGGGCGCGCCGCGACCCGGCGCCGATCGTCTTCAGCATCGCCGCTTCGGCCTCTGCGTCGATGCCGATGTGGCGGGCGACGAATTCGGACGGGTTCTCGAGCTCGGCGAGGGGAGGGGTGGCGGACATCAGCATCTGCTCATCCTCGATGGGCAAGGGGCGGCTCGGCCTCACGAGGCCTTGACGAGGGCGTCGTACGCGGCCCGGTCGAGCAGCGAAGTGACCTCGCCGTCGTCGCTCAGGCGCACCTTCATGAACCAGCCGGCGGCGAGCGGGTCGCTGTTGGCGAGCGACGGGTCGGCGCGCAGCGCCTCGTTGACCTCGACGACCTCGCCGCTCACCGGCATGTACAGATCGGCGGCGGCCTTCACCGACTCGACGACACCGGCCACGTCGCCCTTCTTGAACGAGGTGCCGACCTGCGGCAGGTCGACGAAGACCACGTCGCCGAGGGCGTCCTGGGCGTGCTCGGTGATCCCGACCGTCGCGGCATCGGCGTCGGCGGTGTCGATCCATTCATGGTCGGCGGTGTAGAGGACGGGCATCGTGGGCTCCTGGTGGATATCGTGAGTAGAGAGGCAGAGGGACGGCGTCAGCCGCGGAAGTAGCGGTGCGGTGCAAAGGGCAGGGCGACGACGCGCATCGGCTGGCGCTTGCTGCGCACCTCGGCGTGCAGCAGCGTCCCCGGCACTGCGAAAGCGAGCGGCACGTAGGCGAGGGCGATCGGCTGGCCGACGCTGGGCCCGAGCGTTCCGCTGGTGACGATGCCGACCGCCGCCCCGCCCTCGTCGAGGACGCGCGCGCCTTCGCGCACCGGCGCCCGCTCGAGCCCGAGCAGGCCGACCCGCTTGCGCGCAGCGCCGCCGCCGAGATCGGCCTCGATCGCCGTCGCCCCCGGGTAGCCGCCGGCGCGTGCGCCGCCCGGACGGCGGACCTTCTGGATCGCCCAGGTCAGGCCGGCCTCGACCGGCGTAGTCGAGGCGTCGATGTCGTGGCCGTACAGGCACAGGCCGGCCTCGAGGCGCAAGGTATCGCGCGCACCGAGCCCGGCGGGTGCGACCTCCGGCTCGGCGAGCAGGGCCCGGGCCAGCGCCTCGGCACGGTCGGCCGCGACCGAGATCTCGAAGCCGTCCTCGCCGGTGTAGCCGGAGCGCGTCGCGAAGCAGTCGATGCCGCCGACGCGTGCCGACGAACCCGTCATGAAGGTGAGCGCGGCCAGGCTCGGTGCCAGCCGGGCCATGACGGCGCCGGCCTTCGGCCCCTGCAAGGCGAGAAGGGCGCGCTCGGGCAGCGGCTCGACGCTGCAGCGCGAGCCGATGTGGCGGCGCAGGTGTTCGATGTCGGCCGACTTGCACGAGGCGTTGACGACGAGCAGCAGATCGTCGGCACGGCGCGTGACCATCAGGTCGTCGAGGATGCCGCCCCCGTCGTTCGTAAACAGGGCGTAGCGCTGCCGGCCGACGCCGAGGTCGACGACGTCGACGGGCACGAGCGTCTCGAGCGCCGCCGCGGCATCGGCGCCGACGAGGCGCAGTTGGCCCATGTGCGAAACGTCGAACAGCACCGCCGACTCGCGGCACTGCCGGTGCTCGGCCAGGATGCCGGCCGGATAGGCGACCGGCATGTCGTAGCCGGCGAACGGCACCATCTTCGCGCCGAGCTGGACATGGAGCGGGTGCAGCGGCGTCTTCAGCAACGCTGCGGGCGGGATCACGTCGGCCATGGGCGGCTCCGGGCAATTTGCACACCCCGCCGGACCCGGCACCCTGCCGGCGACCTGCGGGAAACTGCCCTCCTGTCCGCTTTACCTGAGAGATTGGCAGCGCCGCGAACGGCCCTGCTTGCCCCTTCGGTGGGCCCGCTCGAAACGGGCCTCTCTCCAGCGAGGAACGCCTGCGAGCAGGCGTGTGCCAGTCCCTGGTACCTGAGCGTTCGACAGGGCTCTCGCACCGTCTGCGCCTTCGGCGGCTTCACCGGGGTGAAGCGCTCTCCTGGCCGGGTCAGTTTAGCAGCGGCCTCGACGCGGCCGGGATAATCCCGGCCGATGACGGCAGCGGATGAATGGTTGCGGATCGAGTCGCTCGATCTCGAGGCACAGGGCGTCGCCCACAACGCGGAAGGCAAGGTCGTCTTCGTCGAGGATGCCCTGCCTGGCGAGGAAGCCCGGGTCTCGGTGCGGCGCCAGAAGAAGCAGTGGGAGCAGGCCGGCATCGTCGCCCTTCGCCAGGAGAGCGCGCAGCGCGTCGTGCCGAGGTGCCGCCACTTCGGCGTCTGCGGCGGCTGCAAGATGCAGCACCTGCACGTCGGTGCGCAGGTCGCGACCAAGCAGCGCGCCCTCGAGGACGCGCTGTGGCACCTCGGCAAGGTCCGGCCGGAGCGCGTGCTGCGGCCGCTCGAGGGCCCGGCCTGGCGCTATCGGCACCGGGCCCGCCTCTCGGTCCGTCACGTCGCCAAGAAGGGCACCGTGCTGGTCGGCTTCCACGAGCGCAAGTCCAGCTTCGTCGCCGACATCGTCGCCTGCGAGGTCCTGCCGCGCCACGTCAGCGACCTGCTGTTGCCGCTGCGCGCGCTGGTCGGCTCGATGGCGACGCGTGACCGCATCCCGCAGATCGAGCTTGCCGTCGGCGACGGCACGACGGCGCTGGTCCTGCGCCATCTCGAGCCCCTGCCGCCGGAAGACCTGGAGCGGCTGCGCGACTTCGCGTCGGCGCATGGCGTCGAGTGGTGGCTGCAGCCCAAGGGCCCGGACACGACGAAGCCTCTGGACGGCGGCGCGTCGGCGCTGGCCTACTCGCTGCCCGAGTTCGGCATCCGGATGCCGTTCCGGCCGACCGACTTCACGCAGGTCAACCACGCCATGAACCAGGCGCTCGTAGCGCGGGCGGTCCGCCTCCTCGACGTGCAGCCCGGCCAGCGGGTGCTCGACTGGTTCTGCGGCCTCGGCAACTTCACGCTGCCGCTGGCGACCCGGGCCGGGTCGGTGCTCGGCATCGAAGGCAGCCCGGCGCTGGTCGAGCGGGCCCGGGAGGCGGCGGCCCTGAACGGGCTGGCCGCGAAAGCGACCTTCGCGGTACACAACCTGTTCGAGGTCGATGCCGCGCAGCTGGCGGCGTTCGGGCCGGCCGCCAAGTGGCTGGTGGACCCGCCGCGCGAGGGGGCGTTCGCCATCGTCAAGGCCCTGGTCGACCGGATCGACCAGGCGGGCGAATGGGACGCGCCGGAGCGCATCGTCTACGTCAGCTGCAACCCGGCGACCCTGGCGCGCGACGCCGGGCTCCTGGTCCACCGAGGCGGCTACCGCTGCATGGCGGCGGGCGCGGTGAACATGTTCCCGCACACCGCGCACGTCGAGAGCATCGCCGTGTTCGACCGCGCAAAGGAAACGGGACCCGCAGGCCCCGTCTAGTTCAGCGGCGCGCCGTCGCGGCGCGTCGACTCACTCCTTGCTGGCGAAGCCGAGCAAGGCGAGCAGCGACTGGAAGACGTTGAACACGCTCAGGTACACCCCGACGGTGGCGCTGATGTAGTTCGTCTCCTCGCCGTCCTTGACGCGCTTCAAGTCATAGAGGATGAAGGCGCTGAAGACGCCGATGGCCAGCACCGCGATGGTGATGAACAGCGCGCTCGACTGCAGGAAGATGTTCGCGATGCCGGCGACGAGCAGCATGATCGCGCCGACGAACAGGAACTTGCCCATCGAGGACAGGTCGCGCTTGATCACCGACGACAGCGTCGCCATGCCTAGGAAGATCAGGCCGGTTCCGGCGAAGGCGGTCATGATCAGCCCGGCACCGTTCGCCAGTCCGAGCACCGCACCGACGAGGCGGGACAGCATCAGGCCCATGAAGAACGTGAACGCGAGCAGCACGGGCACGCCGGCCGCGGAGTTCTTGGTCTTCTCGATGGCGTACAGGAAGCCGAATGCGCCGCCCAGGAACACGATAGCGCTCATGCCGGCGCCGAGCCCCGCCATCAGGCCGGTGCTCACGCCGATGAAGGCGCCGAGGATCGTCGGCACCATCGACAGGGCGAGCAGCCAGTAGGTGTTGCGCAGAACACGATTGCGCTGGTCGACGGTACTCGTGGCGTAGCCGGTGTTGAGCGTCTGCATGCTTTGGTCCATGGAACCTCCAGAGGAAGCGGTGAGTGATTCAGAGCGTCCGCGGCGATTCTAGTTCCCCGCGTTCCCGCACCATATGCAACCCGCGGGCCTGAATTCAACGCCCCGACGGTACAATTCCGACGCTTCAGCCCGCTCGTTTTCACGGGTGGAGCCGCACCTCCGTCGACTGGCGGGCCGGTCGCGTTCGCTGCCCGCCGCTGCGCCGGCCACCTTCCCGACCCGGAGCCGACCCTTGTCCCCGCACCTGCTGCCCGACCACGCCCAGGCCCTCCTGGCACTCGCCGACGGCACGGTTTTCAGGGGAATTTCCATCGGCACGACCGGCGAGACGACCGGCGAGGTGGTCTTCAACACCGCGCTGACCGGCTATCAGGAAATCCTCACCGACCCGAGCTACTGCCGGCAGATCGTCACCCTGACGTACCCGCACATCGGCAACTACGGCACCAGCCGGGAGGACGTCGAGGCGGCGCGCGTCCACGCCGCCGGGCTGGTCGTCAAAGACGTCCCGGCGCGGGCCTCGAACTTTCGCAGCGACGCCAGCCTGGGCGAGTACCTGCGGCGCGAGAAGACGGTCGGCATCGCCGGGATCGACACCCGTCGCCTGACCCGCCTGCTGCGCAGCAGCGGCGCGCAGAACGGCTGCATCGTCGCCCTGCCCCAAGGCGAGGCGATCACGGAGGCCGTCGTCGCGGGTGCCGTCGCCCGGGCCCGGGCCGCGCCGAGCATGGCCGGGCTGGACCTCGCCAAGGTCGTCAGCACGCGCGAGCCTTACGCGTGGACGCAGACGGAGTGGGCGCTCGGCTCCGGCTACGGCGTGCTCGCCCAGCCTCGCTTCCACGTCGTCGCCTACGACTTCGGCGTCAAGTTCAACATCCTGCGCATGCTCGCCGGGCGCGGCTGCCGGATCACGGTCGTCCCCGCCCAGACGCCGGCGGCGCACGCCCTGGAGCACGGGCCCGACGGCATCTTCCTGGCCAACGGACCGGGCGACCCGGAGCCGTGCGACTACGCCGTCGCCGCGACGCGTGAGTTCATCGAGCGCGGGATCCCGACCTTCGGCATCTGCCTCGGCCACCAGATCATGGCCCTGGCCTGCGGCGCCCGGACCTACAAGATGAAGTTCGGACACCACGGCGCGAACCACCCGGTGCAGGAGATCGACACCGGCCGGGTCAGCAACACCAGCCAGAACCACGGCTTCGCGGTCGACCGCGAGAGCCTGCCGGCGACGCTGCGCGCCACGCACGTCTCGCTCTTCGACGGCACGCTGCAGGGCCTGGCGCACGTCGACAGGCCTGCGTTCTGCTTCCAGGGCCACCCGGAAGCCTCGCCCGGGCCGCACGACATCGCCTACCTGTTCGACCGCTTCGTGGCGCTGATGGAGCAGGGCCGAAGCGGCCCGGCTGCCGTCCAGGCCGGCGCCGGGAGCGCGCATGCCTAAGCGCACCGATCTGAAGTCGATCCTCATCATCGGCGCCGGGCCGATCGTCATCGGCCAGGCATCCGAGTTCGACTACTCCGGGGCCCAGGCGTGCAAGGCGCTGCGCGAGGAGGGCTTCCGGGTCGTCCTCGTCAACAGCAACCCGGCGACGATCATGACCGACCCGGAGATGGCCGACGCCACCTACATCGAGCCGATCACCTGGGGCATCGTCGAGAAGATCATCGCCAAGGAGCGGCCCGACGCGGTGCTGCCGACGATGGGCGGGCAGACGGCGCTGAACTGCGCCCTCGACCTGCACCGCCACGGCGTGCTGCAGAAGTACGGCGTGGAGATGATCGGCGCCAACGAGAAGGCGATCGAGAAGGCCGAGGACCGCCTCAAGTTCAAGGACGCGATGACCGGCATCGGCCTGGCCTCGGCGAAATCGGGCATCGCCCACTCGCTCGAGGAGGCGCTCGTCGTGCAGCGGCGGATCACCCAGGAGACCGGCAGCAACGGCTTTCCGATGGTGATTCGGCCGAGCTTCACCCTCGGCGGCACCGGCGGCGGCATCGCATACAACCCGGACGAGTTCGAGGAGATCTGCAAGCGCGGCCTCGACCTCTCGCCGACCAAGGAACTCCTGATCGAGGAGAGCCTGATCGGCTGGAAGGAGTTCGAGATGGAGGTCGTCCGCGACAAGGCGGACAACTGCATCATCGTCTGCTCGATCGAGAACCTCGACCCGATGGGCATCCACACCGGCGACTCAATCACGGTGGCGCCTGCGCAGACCCTGTCCGACAAGGAATACCAGGTCATGCGCAATGCCTCGATCGCGATCCTGCGCGAGATCGGCGTCGAGACCGGCGGCTCGAACGTGCAGTTCGCGATCAATCCGAAGGACGGCCGGATGGTCGTCATCGAGATGAACCCCCGGGTCTCTCGGTCGTCGGCGCTGGCCTCGAAGGCGACCGGCTTTCCGATCGCCAAGGTGGCCGCCAAGCGGGCGGTCGGCTACACGCTCGACGAGCTGAAGAACGACATCACCGGCGGCGCGACGCCGGCCAGCTTCGAGCCGTCGATCGACTACGTC
>NZ_JANODC010000084.1:0-6727 GCF_031412495.1 Rhizobacter sp.
CAGCGCATGTCCGTGCCGCGCCTCGGCCGGACCTTCGTTCGTGCCCTGCCGGCGCTCGCCGCACCGATCCTGCTGACCATCGGGCTGCTGGCAGGCGTCGCCACGCCCACGGAGCTGGGCGCCCTGACCGTCGTCTACGCCGCAGCGCTCGGCTTCGCGCAGCGCGAGCTGAAGATCGCCGACGTCATCGGCGCGGCGCGCGAGACGCTCACCACCTGCGGCGTGCTCGTCTTCATCATCGCCTGCGCCGTGCCCTTCGGGTGGATCGTCGCCACGTCGCAGGCGCCCATGAAGCTGGCGGCGCTGATGATGTCGATTTCCGACAACAAGTTCGTGATCCTGATGATCATCAACGTCGCTCTGCTGGTCATCGGCTGCTTCATGGAGACGACGGCGATCCTCCTCATCGCGACGCCGACGCTCTTCCCGACCATCGTCGCGCTCGGCATCGACCCGGTGCACTTCGGCATCATCCTCGTCGTCAACCTCCTGATCGGCACGCTGACGCCGCCCTTCGGCGTGATCCTCTTCATCATGATGGACATCGCCAAGGTCAGCCTGGCGCAGATGTCCAGAGCGATCCTGCCCTTCTACGTGCCGCTGTTCCTGGTCCTGCTCATCGTCACCTACTGGGCCGACTTCGTGCTCGCCGTGCCGCGCTTCTTCGGGCGACCCTAGGGCCGATGCAGACCCTGCAGGTCTACCAGTCGCTCTGGGCCATGGAGCGACGCCGTCCCGACGGCCTGGAGTGGTCGCTCGACGAGAAGCTCGATCTGATCCACGCTGCCGGCTTCGACGGTGCCGGCGTCCGCTTCTTCGAGCGCGAGTACGCGCGCACGGTCACGCGCAAGCTCGGCGCCTGGGGCCTGCACTGGCAGGCGCAGTGCTACCCGCGCACGGTCGACGAGCTGCGCCCGGTGCTCGCCCACGTCGCCGAGTTCGGGGCCGACCACCTCAACCTCCAGGCGGACGTCCGCCCCCACACGGTGGCCGAGTGCGTGCCGCTGATCGAAGGCTGGCGTGCCCTGGCCGACGCGGCTGTCGTGCCGCTGCACTTCGAGACGCACCGCGACCGGATGACCACGGACCTGTACTTCACGCTGCGCCTGCTCGACCGCTTCCCGGACCTGCGCCTCACCGGCGACCTGTCGCACTACGTCGTCGGCCGCGAGTTCGCCTGGCCGATCTCGGACGAGAACCATCGCCTCATGCACCGCGTCATCGACCAGTGCTGGGGCTTCCATGGCCGGGTCGCCAGCCGCGAGCAGATCCAGGTCCAGATCAGCTTCGCGCACCAGCGCGACTGGCTCGACCTGTTCATGGGCTGGTGGGAGCACGGCTTTCGCGGCTGGCGCCGCCGCGCCCCGGCTGACGCGGTGCTGACCTTCCTGTGCGAGCTGGGGCCGCGCGAGTACGCGATGACCGGTGCCGACGGCTACGAGCTGTCGGACCGCTGGGAGGAGTCGCAGATGCTGATGCGCATGGTGCGCGAGCTCTGGGGCCGCCTCGAGGCTGAGGCGGCGACCGACGGCGCACCCGTCGCCTGACGCCTCAGGTGGCGCCGCGGCGCGCCTCCAGGTGCAGCAGCCCTTCGAAGATGAGCGTGTCGACCGTCTCGAACGGCAGGTCGCTGATCGAGTCGAGCTTCACCGCGGCGCCGCCGCTGATGATCAGCGCCGGCGGCTGCCCGCAGCGCTGGGTCAGCTTGCGGTGCATGCGCTCGACCGCGCCGGCGACGGCGTCGGCGCCGCCGCTCATCAGGGCGTCGCTGGTGTTGGTCGGGAAATCGACCGCTTCGCCGGTGGGTGCCTTGAGGCCCGCGGTTCCCATTTCGAGGGCGCGCAGCATCAGGCCGAAGCCGGGCAGGATCAGGCCACCGAGAAAGCGCCCGTCGGTGTCGAGCGCGTCGACGGTGACCGCCGTGCCGACCATCACGACCAGCGCCGGCCGTGGCGGGCCGCGCTCGAGGATGCGCTGCCGCGCGGCGATCATCGCCACCCAGCGGTCGACGCCGAGCCGGATCGGATGGTCATAGCCGTTGGTCACGCCGCAGGCCTGCGCACTGCTCACCACCCAGCGAGGCTCGATGTCCCAGAGCTCCTCGAGCTGCGCCTCGGTGCGTCGACGCACGCCTTCTCCGGCGACGATGCTGCCGAGCATGCTCCTGGGCTGCGCCAGGTCGCGCCAGGGTCCTTCGGCGAGGTTGTCGATGGCCTCGAGGAAGACCGCCCCGTGCTCGAGCAGCATGGCGCCCGGCCGGGGCTCGGCGTACAGCGCCCACTTCAGGCGCGTGTTGCCGACATCGACGGCGAGAAAGCTCATGGCGGATGACGATCTGAAACCTGACTCACGTCAGCTTGCCGGATGCGGGCCGCACGTCGCAGCCATTGATCCGCCACGAGCGATCCGGCTGGCGCTCGAGGCGGTAGATGGCCAGCCAGAGGGCGCCGTTTCCGTCGGTCATGTGCACGCCCTGGATCCATTGCCCTTCGACCTGGTGCGGCGCGAGGAAGGTGACGCTCGCCGGCCGGTACACGACGGGATAGCCGGTGCGCACCATCGCGAGGAAACGGTCGGGCGTTCCGAACACCTCGCGGATGGCCGGCGCGGCGTAGGAGAAGGCGCGCGCCGCGTCGTCGGCGGCGAAGGCGGCGAGCTGGGCCTCGACGACGGCGCGCATCGCCGCGCTCTGCTCGGCGGTAGCGGTCTGCGCCGCGGCGGGCCCGTGCAGCAGCAGCGATACGGAGAGCAGCAGGAGGGTTCGGACGAGACGGCGGGTCATGGCAGCTCCTCGGCACGGCCGGTCGGCCGATCATAGGCAGTCTGCCGGAGCCCGCCGCAACGGGTGCTGAGCCCGGGGCGGGCAGAGGGCGGACGTACACTCGAAGTTGACGTGTACGTCAACCGGCGCCTGCCGGATGCCAACGCGAACGGAGGCCCCTTTGGCCAAGAAACCGGGCAACCTCCTTGCCGACTTCCAGTATGCAGGCGCGCTGCCCGCCGCCGACGCCGGCTCCTCCGGCAAGCGCGCCGTGAGCTCGTTCGACCTGAACGGCTTCGACCCCGCCGCCAAGCCCTTCTCGAGCGGCGACAAGGCGGCCGACAAGGCGGCGGTGGCCGCCCTCGCCGCCGAGCTCGACGGCCTGCAGGACCTTCTGTACGCCGACCGCCGCTACCGGGTGCTCGTCGTGCTGCAGGGCACCGACACCAGCGGCAAGGACGGCACCATCCGCGGCGTGTTCGGCCTGACCAGCGCGCTCGGCGTGCACGCGGTCGGCTGGAAGGCGCCTTCGGCGGAGGAGCGCGCGCATGACTTTCTCTGGCGCATCCACCAGAAGGTGCCCGCCGCCGGCGAGATCACGATCTTCAACCGCAGCCATTACGAAGACGTGCTTGTGCCGGTGGTCGAGGGCTGGATCACGCCCGAGGAGACCGAGCGGCGCTACGCGCACATCAACGCCTTCGAGCGGCTGCTGGCCGAGACCGGAACCCTGGTGCTCAAGTTCATGCTCCACATCTCGAAGGACGAACAGCGGCAGCGACTGCAGGAGCGCGTCGACGATCCGACCAAGCACTGGAAGTTCGCGGCGGGCGACCTGGAGGTGCGCAAGCACTGGGCCGCATACCAGGCGGCCTACGGCGCGGCCGTCGCGGCCACCGGCACCCCGTGGGCGCCATGGACCATCGTGCCGGCCGATTCGAAAACCCACCGCAACCTCATGATCGCCACGGCGGTGAAGAATGGGCTGCAGAACCTGGATCTTCGCTACCCGCCCGGCGACCCCGCACTCGCCGGCCTCCAGGTACCCTGAGCCTCCGAGGACACGATGACCGAACTCTCCGCCGACTACAGGGCCCTCGCCGACTACCGGCCGACCCACAAGGTGCGCTTCGTGACCGCCGCGGCGCTGTTCGACGGCCACGACGCTGCCATCAACATCATGCGGCGCATCCTGCAGGGGATGGGCGCCGAGGTCATCCACCTCGGCCACAACCGGTCAGTCGACGAGATCGTCACGGCCGCCCTGCAGGAGGACGTGCAGGGCATCGCCATCAGCTCGTACCAGGGCGGCCACGTCGAGTACTTCCAGTACATGGTCGACCTGCTGAAGGCGCGCGGCGGAGCCCACGTGCGGGTGTTCGGCGGCGGCGGCGGCGTCATCGTGCCGAGCGAGATCGCCGAGCTACAGGACTATGGCGTCGAGCGCATCTACAGCCCCGAGGATGGCCAGCGCATGGGCCTGGCCGGGATGATCGGCGAGATGATGATGCGCTGCGACTTCGAGCTGGGCGCCGACGCGGCGCCGCGGCTCGACGAGCTCGCCGCGGGCAGCGGTTCGGCCGAGCAGCGCTGGCGGGCGCTGGCCAGACTCATCACCCTCCTCGAGAACGGCCGGGCCTCGCCCGCTCTCGTCACCGAGCTCCATGCCGCGGCGAAGGCAGCGCACACGCCGGTCGTCGGCATCACCGGCACCGGCGGCGCCGGCAAGTCGAGCCTCACCGACGAGCTGATCCGACGCATCCGCCTCGACCAGGGCGATGCCCTCGAGCTTGCCGTCATCTCGATCGACCCGAGCCGCAGGAAGAGCGGCGGCGCCCTGCTCGGCGACCGCATCCGCATGAACGCCATCGCGCCATGGGCGCGATCCGACGGATTGGCCGCGGGCGGCGAGGCACGCGTCTACATGCGCTCGCTCGCCACGCGCAACTTCGGCAGCGAGCTGAGCCGGGCCCTGCCCGATGTGCTGGCCGCCGTGAAGGTGGCGGAGTTCGACCTCGCCATCGTCGAGACCTCGGGCATCGGCCAGGGCGACGCGGCCATCGTGCCGCTCGTCGACGTGCCGGTCTACGTGATGACGCCGGAGTTCGGCGCCGCGAGCCAGCTCGAGAAGATCGACATGCTCGACTTCGCCGAGTTCGTCGCCATCAACAAGTTCGACCGCAAGGGCGCTGCCGATGCCCTGCGCGACGTCGCCAAGCAGGTCCAGCGCAACCGCGAGGCGTTCGCGCGGAAGCCGGGCGAGATGCCCGTGTTCGGGACGATGGCGAGCCGCTTCAACGACGACGGCGTGACCGCCCTCTACCAGGCCATGAAGCCGCGCCTGGGCGAGCTCGGCGTTCGCCTCGAGCTGGCCAAGCTGCCGACTGTCGCCACCCGCCACAGCACGCACCAGGTGCCGATCGTGCCGGCGGCGCGCGCCCGCTACCTGGCCGAGATCACCGACGCGGTGCGCGGCTACAAGGCGGCGGCGCTGGCGCAGGCGCGCCTGGCCCGCGAGGTGCAGCAGCTGCGCGCGAGCGCGCGTATGCTGGACGAGGCCGACCCGGCTCGGCCGCACGCCGCGGCGGTCGACGCGCTGGGCGCGTTGGCGAACTCGCGCGAAGGCCGCCTTGCGCCCGAGTCGCGCCGCCTGCTCGCCGACTGGCCCGCGCTGCAGCGCGCCTACGCGGCCGACGACTACGTGGTCACCGTGCGCGACCGCGAGATCCGCACCTCGCTGGTCCACACCACGCTGTCAGGCAACAAGATCCGCAAGGTGGCGCTGCCGCGCTACGAGGACGACGGCGAGACCCTGAAGTGGCTGCTGCTCGACAACGTGCCCGGCGCATTTCCCTACACCGCCGGCACGTTCCAGTTCAAGCGCGAGAACGAGGACCCGACCCGCATGTTCGCCGGCGAGGGCGACGCCTTCAAGACGAACCGGCGCTTCAAGCTGCTGTCTGCGGGCACGCCGGCCAAGCGGCTGTCGACGGCCTTCGATTCGGTGACACTGTACGGCAACGACCCGGCGCTGCGGCCCGACATCTACGGCAAGGTGGGCAACTCCGGCGTGTCCATCGCGACCCTCGACGACATGAAGGTGCTGTACTCGGGCTTCGACCTGACGAGTCCGAGCACGTCGGTGAGCATGACGATCAACGGCCCGGCGCCGACGATCCTGGCGATGTTCATGAACACCGCCATCGACCAGAAGCTCGACGCCTTCCGCACCGAGAAGAAGCGCGAACCGAGCCAGCACGAGGCGGCGGAGATCGCCGCCTGGGTGAAGCAGAACGTGCGCGGCACGGTCCAGGCCGACATCCTCAAGGAAGACCAGGGCCAGAACACCTGCATCTTCTCGACCGAGTTCTCGCTCAAGGTGATGGGCGACATCGCCGAGTACTTCGTGGCGCACCAGGTGCGCAACTTCTACTCGGTGAGCATTTCGGGCTATCACATTGCCGAAGCGGGAGCGAACCCGATCAGCCAGCTCGCCTTCACGCTTTCGAATGGCTTCACCTTTGTCGAGGCGTACCTCGCGCGCGGCATGGCGATCGACGACTTTGCGCCCAACCTGTCGTTCTTCTTCTCCAACGGCATGGACCCGGAATACACCGTGATGGGCCGCGTCGCACGCCGCATCTGGGCGGTAGCGATGCGCGAGCGCTACGGCGCCAACGAGCGCAGCCAGAAGCTGAAGTACCACGTGCAGACCAGCGGGCGGTCGCTGCACGCGCAGGAAGTGCAGTTCAACGACATCCGCACCACGCTGCAGGCGCTCATCGCCATCTACGACAACTGCAATTCGCTGCACACCAACGCGTTCGACGAGGCGATCACCACGCCGACCGAGGACTCGGTGCGCCGCGCGATGGCGATCCAGCTCATCATCAACCGCGAGTGGGGCCTGGCGAAGAACGAGAACCCGAACCAGGGCGCGTTCGTCATCGACGAGCTGACCGAGCT
>NZ_JANODC010000085.1:0-2894 GCF_031412495.1 Rhizobacter sp.
GCGCGCGCGCCCTTCGACTTGCGGTGCTTGATGATGGAATAGAACATCACCCCGAACACCGCCACGAAGATCACGAGGCAGACCACGAGCATGAAGTTGTGCAGCCAGGTCTGCTCGACGGCGATCGGCGACGCCGGCGCGTGCAGGCCGAGCTGGTTCACCCCGGGCCCGCCGCCGAGGTTGCCGGTGGCAGCAAGGGCAGGGCCGGCCAGCGTCGCCAGCAGCGCGAGCGCACCGCGGCCAGCCGCATGCGAAAAGGCAGTGAACGTCATGATGGTTGTTGCCAGGTCTTCTCAGGATTCGGGGAGGCCGCGCCGGAGGCAGGCCCATCGGCAGCCGGCGGGCGCGCGCTGCCGCAACGCCGGATGGCGTCCCTCAGCTCCTCGGCGAGTGCGCGGCGCAGCTCCGGCCGGACGAAGCGGCCGACCGCGATCCGCTTGCCTTCGCCGGAAAGCTCGATCAGGGAGCGGTCGCCGTGGGCCGGCTCGATGCGCACCCAGGCCGGCGTGAATTCGACCTGGTCGGCGCGGCGGCCGTTGATGCACTCCACCCTCAGGAGGCCCGGCCGCAGGAGCAGGCTCTCGCGGTCGGCAGCGTGGCGGGCGTAGGCGAGCAGCGCGATGCCGACGGCCAGCAGTTCGATGCTGGCGAAGGGCAGGACGAACGGGGCGCCGCGCCACCAGAACGCCCCGGCGATGGCCAGCGACACGGTGCAGAGGAGCAGGTACACCACCGCCAGCTGCAACGGCGAGATCGAGCAGTTGCGCCGCAGGAGCCACTGGACCGAGCCGTCGGGGGCAGAGGAAGCGGAGCTCGCGAAGCGCAGCGGCGGCGCGGCCGGCGGAAAACCGCGCGGTGCCTGAACACTGAGAGCTGCCATCTGCCGTCGTCGCCTTCCGGGGCCTGTCGAGTGCCGTTACAGGAGTCGCGAGGCCGGTGCCGACCGCGCTGTCGTGCCGAAGGAGAGACGACCCTCGACAAAGCAGATGATTTTAGCGCACGCGCTCACGAGGTCGGCCTCGGCCGGCGCACCATCGCCCGCATGTCCTCGAGGGCAACGGCCACCGGCTCGCCGGCGCGCAGCCGCGGCGCGGCCTTGAAGCCGTGGCCGTACGCCACCTCCATGCTGAGGCCGATGCTCCCGTCGGACGCGGCCCGCTCGGCCAGCGCGGCGAGGAGGCGCTGCCGCCAGGCCGGTGTCCGCAGCCCCGCGAATCGGTCCGGTGCGGCGTTGCCCCCGAGCAGGCGCAGCTCGGCGAGCAGCGCCTCGGCGCTCTTCCAGCGCAGGGTCAGCGTCTCCTGGTCGAGCACCGGCTCTGCAAAGCCGGCGTGAACCATCATGTCGCCCAGATCGTGCATGTCGACGAACTCGGACGCCGGCGACGGCCATCGCGCGGCCGTGTAGAGCTCGCGCAGCTCGCGCAGGCTCGCCGGCCCCAGGCACGAGAACACGACCAGCCCATCGACCTCGAGCAGGCGATGCCATCGTGCGAAGAGCGCCGGCGGGTCGGCCACGAACTGCAGGACCATATTGGCCCAGACCAGCTGGCTGCGGCCCACCTCGGCGTCGGCAGCGGAGGCGCTCAATGGCGACGGCGCGGCCTTCGACAGCGACCACCAGGGCCGCGCCGTGCGCGCGGCCCGGATCGCGGCCGCCGCAGGATCGGGCTCGACGGCGACGATCTCGGCGCGCGGGTAGGCCGCGCGCAGGACCGCTTCACCGCCACCGACCCCGCTCCACCAGTCGAAGATCCGGCGCGGCTCGAGGCGGATCGGGCCGAGGCGCTCGACGAGGCGGCGAGCCACTTCGCCATGCAGCCAGGGCGGCTGTTCGGCACGGGCCATTCGTCGCAGCGCGGCGGCGGCTGCGGCCTCGTCGAGGCGGCGCGGGCCGGATCGATCGTCGTCGTTGCGATCCGCAGCCGGCATGCCGGGCAGTATATTGAGGCGATGCTGGCCGGGTGGCGAACGCGACTTTCGGATCGCCCTGAAGACCGCGACGCTGCGGCGCCGGTGGCCCGCCTGCCGAGCCTCTGCGCGATCTGCCACGGCTGGGGCCGGGGTCGCGTCTGCCGCGCCTGCCTCGACCGGTTCGCCCGTCGCGTCGAGCGCTGCTCGCGCTGCGCCCTGCCCGTTCCGGCCGGCGCGGCCCTGTGCGGCGCCTGCCTGTCGGTGCCGCCCGCCTTCGATGCCGCCCTCGCCTGTGTCGACTACGCTGCGCCGTGGGACCACCTCGTGGCGGCGTTCAAGTTTCATTCGGCGCTCGGCCTCGGCCGGGTCTTCGCCAGCCAGATCGAGGCCACGGTCGTCACCGCGGCGAAGACCTTGCCTTCGCTGGTGCTGCCCGTGCCGCTGGCTCCGGCGCGACTGCGCGAGCGCGGCTACAACCAGGCCTGGGAGCTGGCACGGCGAATCGGCCGCCGCCTCGGCCTTTGCGCCGATGCGAGGCTTCTGCTGCGCCTTCGCGACACGGTGCACCAGCTGGACCTGCCACCCGAAGCGCGCGCCGGCAACGTGCGCGGTGCCTTCGCGATCGAGCCCCGTCGCCGCAGCGAGTTGACCGGCCGCTCGGTGGCGATCGTCGACGACGTCATGACCACTGGCAGCACCGCCGCAGAGATCGCGACCGTGCTCAGGCAGGCGGGCGCAGCGCACGTCTGCGTCTGGGTGTTCGCGCGCACGCCGCGGCCCGGCGAGTAGCGCGTCCGCGTCCTCATGTTCAACATCGTTCTCGTCGAGCCGGAGATACCGCCCAACACCGGCAACGTGATCCGGCTCGCCGCGAACACCGGCTGCCGCCTGCACCTGGTCGAGCCGCTCGGATTCTCGATGGACGACGCGCTGCTGCGCCGGGCCGGCCTCGATTACCACGAGTACGTCGACGTCCGCCGGCA
>NZ_JANODC010000086.1:0-48277 GCF_031412495.1 Rhizobacter sp.
TCACCGATACGGCAGCCAAGGATGCGCTGCGCGAAACGCAATCGCGGATCAATGCGATCTCGCTGATTCACAAGAGCCTCTATACATCAGGAGATGTGACAAACGTGGCGCTGGACGATTATCTGGGCACCATGCTGGGCAACCTGGAAACGGCGATGAGGAAGGACGGCCACACCGCCATCCTGAAGTGCTACCTGGAGCCGATGTCGCTAAGCACGGACGCCAGCGTCAACCTCGGCGTGGCCGTACAGGAACTGGTCACCAACGCTTTCAAGTATGCCTATCCCGGTGAAAAGCCCGGCGAGGTGCGCGTGCGGCTGAAGCGATTGGCCGACGGCAAGGCCGAGCTGACGGTCGAGGATGACGGCGTGGGGATCGCGCCAAACGCCGCCCGTGCGGGCACGGGCCTGGGCAGCAAGATCATCCAGACGATGGCGTCGGCGCTGCACACGCGGGTGGAATACATCAATCGCGCGCCGGGTACGTTGGCGCGGCTGGTGCTCACAACGGCGAATGCGTAGGGCATGGGGATGAAATTCACGCCTTCTGCGGTTGCTTTATTTCTGTGTCTCAGCGGCGCTTCGTTTGCCTCTGGCGGCGAGGGGCTGACCACGCCGGTCAAGTTGCCCGCATTCGATGCGGCACGGGCTTCCTGCAAAGCGCCTACTGGTTTGCAGAAGAAGCTGGTATTCGTGCAGGACAACAGGCGCGAATTCATGCAGGGCGCCGGACGCGGGCTGGAGGCCGCGGCGCGGGCGCGGGGCCTCGGCTATAGCGTCGCCTTTGCCAACAACGATCGTGCGCTGATGATCAGACAGGTGGGCGACATCGCGACCGACAAGACGGGCGCGATCGTGGTGGCGCCGATCGATCCGCCGTCGCTTGCGCCTGCCTTAAAGAAGGTCATCGGCGCGGGCGCCGCTGTGGGTGCCATCGTGCCACCGCCGGCGACGACGGTGCTGAACGCGCCGCAATACCTGACCGGCAAGGTTTTGGCGGAAGCGGCGGCGAACTACATTCGCGCGCGGCTTGGCGGAAAGGCCAAGGTCGTGCTGCTGACGCATGACGGCCTGCAATTTCTGGCGCCGCGTTTCACCGCCATGCGCGATACGCTGCGGGCACTCCCGGGCGTGACGATCGTGGCCGACATTTCGCCCGCCACGGTCGACAAGGAGGGCGGATATCGCACGATGAAGACGATCCTGCTGGCGCAATCGAGCGTCGATGTGGTGCTTGGCGCGGACACGGTGGTGCTGGGAGCCCTGGCGGCATTGCGCGAAGCGGGCAAGGCGCGGGCGGACCAGTTTCTGGGCGGTATCGACGGCGAGCAGGAAGCGGTCGTCGAAATCAAGAAAGGCGACAGCCCCTACAAGGCGAGCATCAGCCTTGCCTCGTCCATATTCGGCTATGCGATGGGTCAGCAGGCCGCCGATTGGCTGGACGGTAAGTCCATTCCACAGGCCATGGACATTTTGCCCAGGGCGCTCACCAGCTCCAACATCGCGGACTATGAAAGGGATACGGCAAACCCCGGTGCGGTGTATGCCGACCCGTCGCGGCGCGCGTTGTATCTGAAGATGTACGGCAACATCTGTTTCGATACACGCGAAAACTTCATCAATTTCCCCTGGTCATCAGAAGCCAAATAGGCCGCACCGAAGTGGCCGGCCTGCGTTGCCCACGATCTTCCGCGAGCGTGTCGAGACGGGGCTCCATGAGGGCAGCGGCCCGCCCCAGTTGCAAGATCGCACAGAATCGAGCAGCCGCCAGCCATGACCGCCAACCCTTTCGTCATCCTCTATGTCGAAGACAACGACTACATTCGCGAGTCGTTCGCCGAGCTGCTCGCCGCTGCGGATCGCCGGATCGTGAGTGTGGCTGACGGCGCCGGCGCGCGCGAGGCGATGCGCGAGCAGAAGGTGGACCTGCTGATGACGGACATCAACCTGCCCGACGGCTCCGGCCTCGACGTGGCGCGCGAGGCCCTTCGGCAGAACCCGAGGCTGCCGGTGATCGTCTGCTCCGGCGATGACTTGAGGGACGTCGCCCGGTCGCTCGGCCCGACTGCCCATCCGCTGAGGAAGCCCTTCGATCTGGACGAACTCGAGGCGCTGGTCGAGCGGCTCGCGCGACGATCGACTTGACTGCCGCCGCTGCGGCCGCCGGGCGGCGGCGCGGCTTTTGTGGGCCGTCTGATGCACCGGTGTCGCAGCTCGAGGACGTCGCCGGCATTCGCCACTCGGCTGCGCCCATTGGATCTCGGTGGCTGATGGCTTTGCGCTGTCCGGTTCTGCCCGGCAGTGATCGTTCGCAGCTGCGCCAGGGAGCTGCCGCTCGACAAGCACCTGGCAGACCGCCTACCCACCGAGATGTGTCGACTCGAATGCGATGCGCATCTCTCTTGCCCGTTGAGCTGATGGGACTCCATCATGAGATCGGGTCAGCGATGGTCACCGTCAGCCATGGAACAAGGGCAAGACCTACGGCCAAAGGGCGGCTTCCAATACTCGATGACATCTGGGCACTTCGAGTTCGCCTGCGGACAGTGGCTTCAGCTCAGCGGTAACCGTACCTCGAACACGCTGCCTCGACCCACGCCCTCACTGCGTGCCTGGATCGAACCTCCATGCAATTCAATCAAATGCCGTGCGAGCGCAAGGCCAATACCTTGCCCCCCCTGCGCCATGTCGTGGGCTGACTCGACTTGCCCAAACATGCGAAAGACCTCGTTGAGGTGCTCTGGTGCGATGCCTATGCCAGTATCGGCAACGCTGATCACGGCGAGCTGCCCTTCGCGCCTCGCAGCCAAGCCGATAAGACCTCGAGGCGGGGTGTACTTGGCCGCGTTGATCAAGACGTTCGAGAGCACTTGCGCCAAGCGCGTCAGATCGCCGTTCACTAACATGGGCTCGTGCGCGATGGCAACGCTCAGGTCGTGTCCGCCGTTGTCAATGAAAGGCCGGGCCGTCTCGACCGCTTGTTCGATCGCCGCGCCCAACTCGACCTGTTGCAGTCGGAGGTTCAGTTGCCCCCTGGTTAAACGGGACACGTCGAGCAAGTCGTCGAGGAGACGCGTCATTTGCGCGGTCTGGCGCTCGAGCAGGCCGAGGCACTGAACGGCACGCGGGTCCGATGCTCCGACGCGCCGGAGTACAGCCACGGCGTTGCGGATCGGCGCCAAGGGATTGCGCAGCTCGTGCGACAGGGTGGCAATGAAGTCGTCCTTCTGGCGGTCCGCGTCGCGCAGCAGCTCCTCGGCCCGCTTGCGTTCCGTGATGTCCATGACGATGCCGAACGTGCGTGTCGGCCGTCCCGACGGGTCGTACTCTGCCTGGCCCCGGTAGGCGAGCCACACTTCGTGTTGGCCGGGTCGGCATATTCGAACCTCATCGAAAAAAGGCGACCGTTGAGCAATGGCGTCCGTCCGTCTCTGGATGAAGCCGGCGCGGTCCTCCGGATGGACGAGTTCCATGATGCTGTCGGGGCTTGGAGCGAAAGCCGACGGATCAACACCGAACAATCGATACGTCTCAGGCGACCACCAGAGCGCGCCAGTGACGATGTCAAGCTCGTACGCCCCCATCTGACCCGCCGTGAAGGCGAGCCGGAGCCGCTCCCGCTCCTGGCGGAGAACTTGCTCCGCGTTCCTCGCCTCCGTTACATCGGCCATGATGCTGACAAGTCGCAGAGGCTTCCCGTCAGGCGCGCGGAGGGTGACCGCGCCACGACCGGACAGCCAGAGGATGGCTCCGTTCGGATGCACGATGCGGTACTCGGCCGCAAATGAATCTTGTCGTTCCGCCAGCTCTTGGAAGTTCTGGGCCAGGTACCGGTCCTCAGGATGGAGTGCGGCGACATACTCGTCGTCGGGCCCGCCGAGTCGACCTTGTCGATTGGCCAGATCGAGGCCGAACAGCTTCATGCCTTCATCGGACCAGGTCCTCGTTCCCGTGACGTGATCTGTCTCCCAGTAGCCCATGCGGCCGGCCTTGAGCGCCGCGCGCAGCGTGGAGTCGGCTACACGGGTGGACTCCTGCGCTCGCACGCGATCCGTCACGTCGGCGCCGACGACGAAAATGCCGGCCACATCGCCGCTTGCATGCTTGATCGGTTGGTAGACGAAGTCGACAAAGCGCTCGTCGATTGCCCTGCCCTCTTCAACCCACCGTTCGTACCGAGCGCCACTCGTGCGGTAGGCGGTACCACTGGCGAAGACGCCGTCCAAGAGACCGAGATACCCCTGCGCAGCCGCCTCCGGCCAAGCATCTGCGACCGTCCTTCCGATGACCGCCCGATCGCCGATGTGCTGCAGGTAGGCGGGATTGGCGATCGTGATCCTGTGCTCCGGCCCTTCCAACAGGGCCATGAAGATCGGTGCTAGCTCGAACAAGTGGGCCAGACGATCGCGCTCGAGCAACAACTGACGGGCGGCCACGACGTGCTGGGTCGTTTCTGTGCACACCACCAGGACACCCCCGATCCCTCCGGGCGAGCTTTCGTCGTCAATCGGGCTGTAGCTGTAGGTCCAGTAAACGTCGTCCAGGTGCCCGTGGCGGGTAATGGGCACCAGGTGATTCACGTTCCACGTGGCACCGCGACCTGCCATCACATGCTCGATCTGCGGCCCGATGATCGGCCAGATCTCGCTCCAGACCTCGCGGGCGGGACGCCCGAGCGAGCACGGGTGCCGCTCGGGGCCGATGGACTTCCGATAGGCGTCGTTGTACAGGCAGGCGAGCTGCGGGCCCCACCAGATGTACATCGGATGCCCCGTATTGAGCATGAGCCGGACTACGGTGCGAAGCGACTGCGGCCAGCGTCCAGGTGGCCCGAGCGTCGACGCGGACCAGTCGTGGCCACGCATCAGACTGCCCATCTCGCCGCCGTCGCGCAGAAAGTGCAGAGAATTCGAGCCAGTCACGGAGGGTCTGTGTGAGTGAGACGAGTCTTCGATGGCTGAGCGCCTGTACGGATCGTACCGTGCAGACATTGCAAGGCCGGGGGTGTCGAGGACAGTGCGATCGCCGCGCGTGCGCCCTTCCACCGGCAGCGTCGGCGACGCCTACGACAACGCCATGGCCGAGAGCTTCTTCGCCAGCCTCGAGTGGGAGCTGATCGACCGCAACAGCTTCACGACCAAGACCGAGGCCCGACTCGCGCTCTTCAGCTACATCGAGGGTTGGTACAACCCGAGGCGACGGCACAGCGCGCTCGGCCAGAGCTCGCCGATCGACTACGAACGTTCCGCCGAACACGACTTGACCACCGCCGGCGTTTGCTTGGCTGGCGCCACGCCGCAGGTGGACAAGTCTGCATCGCGACACTCCACCGAACCCGCTCGAATCCAAGCGCCTACCCGTCCGCGAAAGGTAGTCAACTCCAACTCCAGACTGAAACTACGTGCGGGTTGCAGCGCCCTTTAGAGCCCTGTCGGCGGACCAGTCACTGCCTTGCAGACCCCTGCGCCACGCCGCCGACCCGGCGCATCTGTCGCGCCTCGTGAAAACCAAACGAAAAACCGCTCTTGGTTGAGCCGTCGACGACGTTTGCCGGGGACACTCTGCCTCGAATGTCCGGCAGTACAAGTTCGACGCATGACGGCGATGAGGCGCGACAGCGCGCCCTCGAGCGCCTTCGCATTCTCGATACCCTGCCCGAACAGGTGTATGACGACCTCGTGCTGCTCGCCTCCGAGATCTGCGGCACCCCGATCGCACTGGTGTCGCTGATCGATCACGAGCGGCAGTGGTTCAAGGCGCGCCTCGGGCTCGACGTGGCCGAGACGCATCGGGATCTCGCATTCTGCTGGCACGCCGTCGTGGAGCCGGCCTCGGTGCTCGTGGTGCCCGATGCCCTGCAGGACCCCCGCTTCGCCGGCAATGCCCTGGTCACCGGGGCGCCGAACATCCGCTTCTACGCCGGAGCGCCGATCGTCCTCCACAGCGGCGAGGCGCTCGGCACGGTCTGCGTCATCGACACCGAACCGCGCAAGGTGAGCCCCAGCCAGTTGCGGGCGCTCCAGGCGTTGGCGCGGCAGGCGGCGGCGTTGCTCGAACTGCGCGAACGGACGATGGCTGCCGAGCAGAACAGTTCGGACCGCGCCCGCGCGCAACGCGCGTTGCAGCAGGCGACCGACCTCCTCGGTGAAATGGGTGCCATGGCCCACGTGGGCGGGTGGGAGCTCGATCTTCGGACCCATACCATCCAATGGACCGACGAGGTCTATCGCATTCACGATCTCGAACCCGGCAGTCCGATCGCGCTGGCGAGCAACATCGACTTCTACGCGGCCGAGGCGCAGCCCGTCATCCGTGCTGCCGTGCAGGCCGCGATCGATCACGGCGAGCCCTGGGACCTGGAGCTCCCGTTCGTTACGGCGCGCGGGCGCCAGTTGTGGGTGCGGGCCCAGGGCAAGGCGGTTCAGGAAGGTGGAACCACCACCCGCCTGATCGGTGCGTTCCAGGACATCACGGATCGCAGGCGAGTGGCTGACGCCCTGGCCGGCAGCGAAAGGCGCTTGCGCATGATCGCCGACAACCTGCCCGCCATGATCAGCTACGTCGACCGTGAACAGCGCTATCGCTTCGTGAACGCGCACGTCGGCAAGATCTTCGGCAGCGATCCTGAGGCCATGCTCGGGAGGACGATGCGGGACTGCCGCGGCGATGAGTTGCACGCCGAGCTGGCTCCGCACTTCCAGGCGGCGCTCGCTGGCGAGACCGTGACGTTCCAGAGCTCGGCCAGCGTCGGCGGGCGGCTCTTCCACTACCAGTCCGACTACATCCCGGACCGGGATCCAGCCGGCTCGGTCCAGGGGTTCTACGCGCTGACCTTCGACATCACCGCCCTGAAGGAAACGCAGCGCCAGCTCGACCGCCTGGCCCGGGTCGACGGACTCACCGGCCTTGCCAACCGGCGCCAGTTCGAGGAGTCGCTGCATCAGGCGATGGCGCGGACGCGACGCTCCGAGCTGCCGATGGCCGTCATGTTCCTCGATGTCGACCGCTTCAAGGACATCAACGATGCCTACGGCCATGCCGTGGGCGACACGGTGCTCCGCGGATTCGCGGAACGGATGAATACCGCCACGAGCAAGACCGACCTGGTCGCGCGCCTGGCCGGCGACGAATTCGTGATCGTGCTCGAGGGAATCGACCGGCAGAGGCTGGCCGATCTTGCGCAGACCATCCTTTCCGCCCTTCGCGCCCCGTTCGACGTGGACGGCAGGCCCCTCGCGGTCACCGTGAGCATCGGCGTGGCCCGCTACGAAGGCGGCGCGCTCGATGCATCCGCGCTGCTCAAGTCGGCCGATGCAGCGCTGTACGCCTCGAAGGACCAGGGCCGAGACCGCTGCACTTTCGCGTGACCGGCCCGGTTTCATCCTCGAGGGCGGCTTGTCCGCCTCCCAGGGCGCCGTCGGGCTGCATCCAGAACCGCGGCTCGACTCACGACGCGATCGCCTACGGGCCGACGGTGCCGGCGTCCGAGCTGCAAGGACCGGTCACCTACCCGCCCGCCGCCGCAGCACGCCGGGCGGGCGACGATGCTGCGCCGCCTGGTGGCCTCGGGAACCTCGGTGGCGTCAGGCGGTTCGCGCTTCGCGCAGGCCGAGCAGGTTCATCATCTCCTTCCTCATCTCGAACTTCTGCGCCTTGCCCGTCGCGGTGAGCGGGAACTGCTCGACGACACGCACGTAGCGCGGTACCTTGTAGTGGGCAATCTGGCCGCGGCAGAAGTCGCGCACCGTCACGTCGTCGAGCGCATGGCCGCGGCGAGCGATCACCCAGGCGCAGACCTCCTCGCCGTACTTCGGGTCTGGCACCCCGAAAACCTGCGCATCCTGGATCGCCGGATGGCGCAGCAGGTACTCCTCGACCTCGCGTGGATAGACGTTCTCGCCACCGCGGATGAGCATGTCCTTCACGCGACCCACGATGTTGGCGTAGCCGTCCGCGTCCAGGGTCGCCAGGTCGCCGGTATGCATCCAGCCGGCCTCGTCGATGGCCTCGCGCGTGCGCGCCTCGTCCTTCCAGTAGCCGCGCATCACGGCGTAGCCGCGCGTGCACAGCTCGCCGGCCGTGCCCACCGGCACCATCCGGCCGGCCCCGTCGACGATCTTCACCTCGATGTGCGGCTGGATCCGGCCGACGGTCGATACGCGCCGCTCGAGCGGGTCGTCGAGGCTCGACTGGAACGAGATCGGAGCCGTCTCGGTCATTCCGTAGGCGATCGTCACCTGGCTCATGTGCATCCGCGAGATCACTCGCCGCATCGTCTCGATCGGGCACGGCGCGCCGGCCATGATGCCGGTGCGCAGCGATGAAAGATCGTGGCGGGCGAGGTCGGGATGCTCGAGCATCGCGCCGAACATCGTCGGCACGCCGTGCAGCGCCGTGCACCGGTGGCTCGCGATCGAGCGCAGCGTCTCGCCGGCGTCGAAGCTCTCGCCGGGGAACACCATCGTCGCGCCCGACGTCGTCGCGCACAGCACGCCGAGGACCATGCCGAAGCAGTGGTAGAGCGGCACCGGGATGCAGAGCTTGTCGGCAGGCACCAGCGCCATGGCCTTTGCGCAGAAGCGCGCGTTGTTGACGATGTTGAAGTGCGACAGCGTGGCACCCTTGGGCGACCCCGTGGTGCCGCTCGTGAACTGGATGTTGATCGCGTCGTCGGGATCGAGCGCGCCGGCGAGGGCGTCGAGGCGCGCCCGCTGCGCCGGGCCGGCCAGGGCGAGCAGGCTGCGATAGGAGAGGCAGCGCGGCGGCACCGGCTCGTCGCCGAGCAGGACGACGTGCTTCAGCTCGGGAAGGCGCACGCTGTCGAGCACCTCGGTCCGGCCCTTCAGGTGGATCTCGGGTGCGATCTCGGCGAGCATGCCGAGCCAGTCGGTGCCCTTGAAGGCCCGGGCCATGACGAGCGCGCGGCAGCCGACCTTGGCGAGCGCGTACTCGAGCTCGGTCCGGCGGTAGGCCGGGTTGATGTTGACCAATACCAAGCCGATCCGCGCGGTCGCGAACTGGGTGACGATCCACTCGTGCCGGTTTGGCGCCCAGATGCCGACGCGGTTGCCGCGACGCAGGCCGAGCGCGAGCAGGCCCGCAGCCATCTCGTCGGCGCGCTGCTTGAGGTCGTACCACGACAGGCGCAGGTGCTCGGCGTCGAAGATGGCCGCGTCGCGGGGGCCATGGCGGGCGACCGTCTTGTCGAGCTGGTGGGAGAGGGTGATGAAGCGGAGCGGCTCGTCGGTCGAGCCCGACACGTACGACAGCGTGCCTGGGGGCCGCTGCCGGTCGTCACGACCGCCGGCGAGCCAGTCGGAGCGGAACGGGTTTGCCGACATGTGGATCCGGTCGCCCTTGCCCCTCAGAAGTTGCGCCAGTCGCCGAGCTGCTCGAAGGCATGCGCGGCGCGGTAGATCGTGGACTCCGCGTAGTGCGCTCCGACCAGCTGCATGCCCACCGGCAGCCCGGCCGACAACCCGCAGGGCACGTTCATGGCCGGATGGCCGCTGACATCGAACGGCGCGGTGTTCGCGAGCATCTCGAAGGCGCGCTGGCAGTAGAGCGCGAGTGGCGCGTCCTGCGCCGGGATCGGCGTCGCCTTCATCGGCGTGGTCGGCATCAGCAGCAGATCGTGGCGGGTCAGTGCCTGGTCGTAGGTCTTCCTGAGCAATCTAGACAGGTTCTGCGCCTTGGCGTAGTAGTGGCCGCGATAGGTCTTCATGAAGTACTCGCCCGCCATCATCGAGATCTTGAGCGTGCGCGAGAGCTGGTTGGCGCGAGCCCGCCAGTTGGAATGCGCGTCGAGCAGGCTGGTCGTGTACAGGCCCTCCCAGTTGAAGCCCATGCCGTTGCCGTTCATCATCTGCGCCTGCAGGCCTTCGAGAGCGATCGGCGTCCAGATCGCGACGCCGTCGAGGTGCATCGGTATCGAGATCTCGTCGACCAACGCGCCCAGGCCGCGCAGCCGCTCTGCGGCCTGGCGGACCTTCTGCACCACATCGGGCTCGCAGTTGTCGTGCTGGAAGCCTTCGGTCAGGACGCCGATCCGAAGCCCGGCGACGCCGCGGCCGAGCGCAGCGGTGTACTTGTCCACGCGCACGTTGTACTGTCGCGGGTCGAGACCGTCGGAACCGGCGATCACCTCGAGCAGCAAGGCGCTGTCGGCGACCGTGCCGGTCATCGGCCCGAGATGGTCGATGGTTGCCTCGATCGGCATCGCGCCCGTATAGGGCACGAGCCCATGGGTGCCCTTCATCCCGTAGCAGCCGGAAAACGAGCCAGGCATGCGGACCGAGCCGCCCTGATCACCGCCCACCGCCATCTCGACCTCGCCCGAGCCGACCAGCGCGGCGCAGCCGCTGGACGAACCGCCGGCGGAATAGCCCAGCTTGTACGGGTTGTGCACCGGACCGGCCTGCGAGGTGTGGCTGCCCCCGGACAGGCAGAAAGATTCGCAGTGCGCCTTGCCGACGATCGTGCCGCCGGCATCGAGGATGCGCGTGATGACGGTCGCGTCGATATCGGGGACATACCCTTCGAGCGACGAGGCACCGTTCATCATCGGCACGCCGGCCAGGCAGATGTTGTCCTTGATCACGATCCGCTTGCCCGCCAGGGGGCCGTAAGGTGCGCCCTTGATCTCGGTCTTGACATACCAGGCGCCGAGCGCGTTCTCCGCCGCCGAGGGCCGGGTTCCGGGCGTGCGCGGGTAGCGCACCTCCGGCAGGTAGTCGGGCAGCTGATCGACGCGGTCGTAGGCGAGCATCGTGCCTTCGAGCACTTCGAGGTACTCGCCGACCTCTTGGTCGGACATACTCATGTGCAGCTTTTCGACGATCCGCTTCATCTGTTGGAGCGTGGGTCGCTTGACCATGGTCATGGAATCACCTCGGGAAACTGCCGAAGGCGAAGCCGTCGACTGGGAGCGGGACAGTGGCGCGGTGCGAGCCGATACGGGCGGTGCCGGAGCCGCGACGCGACCCGCCGGCAGCCCGGGAAGGGCGTAGGTGTTCATGTCGGCACGACCCGCGGACAAAGTCGCGGCCGCATCGCCGGACCTGGCCTCTCCGCGCGCTGACGGGGCTGGGGTAGGACGGGACGGCGCGCCAGGCCCCGAACCCGCCGGCCGCGTCATCCTCATCTTGCCCATCCCCAGCAGCTCGGCGATGCCGCCGGCCTGGGCCGTGTGCGCGTCGACCTCCCGCTCGATGCGACCGCGCTCCATCACGACGATGCGGTCGGCGACATCGAGGACGAGATCCAGGTTCTGCTCGACGACGACGAGCGACAGCTTGTCGCGCTTGCGCAGGCCGGCGAGGATCTCGCCGATCTCCTGCACGATCGACGGCTGGATGCCTTCCGACGGCTCGTCGAGAAGGAGCAGCCAGGGCACCGCGATGAGGGCACGGCCGAGGGCGAGGATCTGTTGCTCGCCACCCGAGAGCGCTCCGCCCTTGCGATCGAGGATGGTCGCCAGCCGTGGCAGGGTGTCGACGACACGCTCGATCGCCGCTGGCTCGGTGTCGCCCGAGTCGGCGGTCCACGCGAGGCGCAGGTTCTCGAGCGCGGTCAGGCCCGGCAGGATGCCGCGCCCCTGCGGCACGTAGCCGATGCCCAGCCGGCTGCGGTCGTGCGCCTTCATCCGCGTCACGTCGATGCCGTCGATCGAGATCCGGCCGGCGGTCGTCGGCACCAGGCCGATCAGCGCCTTCATGAAGGTGGTCTTGCCGACGCCGTTGTGGCCGACGATGCCGATCGCCTCGCCGGGCCCGAGCTGGAGGTCGATGCCGTGCAGCACCGGCACGTGGCCATAGGCGGCCCGCAGGCCGGCAACCTCGAGGACGACGTCGCTCGCCGCAGCGGCTGCACCGATCGGAGATCCGGCTTCGATCACTTGGCGCGGCCCCCGATGTAGACCTCGCGCACCTTTGCATCGGCGAGCACCTCGTCGACCGGTCCTTCGCGCAGGACCGCGCCCTGGTGCATGACGGTGACCCGGCCGCCGAGCATGCGGACGAACTGCATGTCGTGGTCGACCACGACCACGGTCGCCTTCTGGTTGACCTCGTGGATGATGCGAACGAGCTGATCGGCCTCGGCGCCGGTGATGCCGGCGGCGGGCTCGTCGAGCAGCAGCAGCCAGGGCCGCTGGGCCAGGACCAGGCCGATCTCGACGAGCTGGCGCTGGCCATGCGCGAGCTCGCCGACCAGGCGCCGGGCGATCGGCTCGAGGGCCATCTGCTGCATCACCTCCGCGACGGCGTCCTGCGTCTGCTCACGTGTGCCGACACGGCGCGCTGACAGCCAGAGGTTTTCCTCGACGGTGAGGCCGTTCATCACCGACGGCACTTGCGTCTTGATGCCGACGCCGAGGCGGACGATCTCGTAGGCGCGCCAGCCGGTCACGTCCTGGCCCCGGATGAAGACACGGCCGTGGCTGTGGTCGAGCCGGATCTGGCCGGTAAGGCACTTGAAGAAGGTGCTCTTGCCGGCCCCGTTCGGGCCGATCAGGCAGCGCAGCTCGCGATCGGCGAGCGAGAAATTGACACTGTTGACCGCCTGCACGCCGCCGAAGCGCATCGACAGGTCACGGGTGTCCAGCACCGTCTCGGTCACTCGGTCCCCTCGGGCGCGGTCACTCGCCGTACCGCCTTCACGGCTTGTCTCCGCGATGGCCGCGCCGGCGCCGGGTGCTGCTCGCCTGGCGGCGGCTGACGCCGGCCTGCTCGCGCCGGGCACGCCAGCGTGCCAGGGTCGGCAGCAGGCCGCTCGGCAGAAGCAGGACGACCAGGATCAGGATCGCGCCGAGGACGAGCGAGTTGTCGATCAGGGTCTGCTGGCCCAGCAGCAGCTTCAGATAACCGAGGACGATGGCACCGAGCAGCGGCCCGACGAGGGTGCCGAGCCCGCCCACGATCGTCCAGATGATCACCTCGGCCGACTGGCCGAGGCTGAACACGCCCGGCGTGACGATCTCGGCCCAGTTCGCGATCAGGCAGCCGGCGAGGCCGGCCATGCCGGCGCTGATGGTGAAGATCGCCGTCTTGTACGCCGGCGCGCTGTAGCCGAGCAGCTCGACGCGCGCCTCGTTCTCGCGGATCCCGATCAGCACCTTGCCGAAGAACGAGCCGAGGATCCAGCGGCAGAGCAGGTAGCAGAGCACGAGCGCGCCGCAGACGACGTAGTAGAACGGCGTGCCGAAGGCCGTGACGCTGGGATCCCCCGGCAGGTTCAGGACGGGGAAGGCCGGAATGCCGTTGAAGCCGCCGAGCCGGACCGGGCCGATGCGATAGGCGTCGCCCGCCGTCGCATTCATGAACTTGAACAGGATCAGCGTGACGACCAGCGTGATCACGCCCATGTAGACGTCGCTGATCCGGCCGTAGAACATCATCGCGCCGATGACGGCCGCTGCCGCGGCGGGAAGAACGATCGCGAGCAGCAGCGGCCCGGTGCTCTCGCCCACCGTCATCGCCGCGATCGCGTAGGTGTAGGCGCCGAGCCCGAAATAGGCGGCATGCCCGAAGCTGAGAATGCCGGCGAAGCCCCACATCAGGCCCAGCGACATTGCGAATAGGGCCCAGATAAGGAGCAGGGTCGGTGTGTTCGTCCCGGTGACCGCCGGCAGGACCAGGGCAACGACGCAGCCGACGATGAACCAGCCCCATCGGATCCGCCCGACACCGAATGCGGGTCCGCCCGTCATGTCGAGTTCTTGAAGAAGCGGCCGGTGATGCCCTGCGGCATCAGCCGCAGGAGGATGATCGCCAGCGCCAGCATGGCGATCTCCCCGATCACCGGCGTCGAGCCGAACGAGACGATCTGGTTGACCGTGCCGAAGATCATCGAGCTCGCCAGGGTGCCGGAGATGATCGCCGCGCCACCGGTGATGACCGTGATGAACGACTTGGCGATGTAGAGCGCGCCCGAGGAAGGCAGGAGGCCCGTGAGGGGCGCCAGGACAGCGCCGGCGAGACCCGAGAGGGCGGCCCCGGCGGTGAAGGTCCACATGTAGATGCGTTGCGGGTTGTAGCCGAGCGAAGAGGCGACGTCGGCGTTCTGCATCGCTCCGCGCGCGATCAGGCCGACCCGCGTGTAGCGCAGGATCATCCAGAGCACGAGCATCGTCAGCGTGGCGACGGCGATGATGAAGAGGTTGTAGCCCCCCATCTGGTACGCACCCGCCTGGTAGGCGCCGATCGGCGCCGTGACGCTCACCGCGGTGTTGCCGAAGATCAGCGTCACCAGGCCGACCATAAGCAGGCTCAAGCCCCAGGTGGCGAGCATCGTGTCGATCATGCGTCCGTAGAGACGGCGGATGACGAGGCGCTCGACGACGAGGCCAACCAGGCCGACCACGAACGGCGCCAGAACGAGCATCGCGAACCAGATGTCCAAGCCCGCGCGGTGGGCGAAGATGGTGACGTAGCCGCCGAGCATCACGAACTCGCCGTGGGCGAGGTTGATGACCCGCATCATCCCGAACACGACCGCCAGCCCCGCGCTCGTCAGCGCGAGGAAGGCGATCATGTACAGGATCTCGAGAAAGACGACGGCTGCGTAGTCCAAGGCGGGCTCGGGTCGCCGCTGCGCTTCCTAGATGGTCACCTCGAACTGCTTGTTCTCGTTCGGATTCTTGGCCAGGTTGCACGAAGCGGCCGTGTCGCTCGGGGCGCGCTGCTTGAAGGCCTGCTTGATCGTCAGCTTCTGGCCCTTGACCTCCATCACCTTGATGTCGAGCGAGGCGTGGTGGGTGACGGGGTCGATCTTGACCTGGCCGCCGGGGCCCTCGATGCTGATCCCGGATTCGATGGCCTTCAGCATCTTGTCGCGATCGAGCGAGCCCGCCTTCTTCACCGCCTCGGCCCAGAGCTTGATGCCCTGGTACTGCGAAACGGCGATCTCGTGGACGATCTTGGTGTCACCGAAGCGCTTGGCCCAGCGCGCGAGGAACTCCTTGTTCGCGGGCGACGGGTCCTCCTGGCTGTAGTTGCCCGCGATGAGGATGCCGTCGCCTTCGGCCGGCGAAAGCGCCAGATGCTCGTTGCCCACCCCGAAGGTGGTCGAGAAAAGCGGAATCTTCTTGTTCATCCCTGACGCCGCCCACTGCCGGAAGAACGAAAGATGGGCGCCACCGACGAGCGCGGCGCAAACCGACTCGGGCTTCGCGGCCTGGATCTTCGCGATCGTGGAGCCGAAGTCGGCGACGTCGAGTGGGAAGAAATCGGTCTGCAGCACCGAGCCGCCGCGCTGCTTCACGTAGTGCGCGACCCACTTGGCCGTGATCTGCCCGTAGTTGTAGTCGGCGGCGAGGACATAGACCTTCTTGCCCCACTGCTTCTGGGCGATCTCGACGATCGGCTCGACCGCCTGCGCCGGCGTCGTGCCGGTGACGACGCAGTTGCGGTCGCAGACACCGCCTTCGTAGAGGACGTTGTAGAAGTAGAGGATGTTGGCGCGGCGGAAGGTCTGGCGAATCGCCTCGCGCGAGGCCGAGGTGATGCCGCCGTGGACGACGTCCACCTTGTCGTCGCGCGCCAGCTGCTGTGCGTACTTGGTGTAGAGAGCGATGTCCGATTGGGTGTCGTACTGGACGACCTGGATCTTCCTGCCGAGCAGGCCACCGGCGGCGTTGATCTCTTCGGCCGCCATCGTCGTCGCCAGCACCATCGGCTTGCCGTAGGCATCGAGGTTGCCCGAGTTGTCGAGGACCGAGCCGAGCTTGATCGCCGCGCCCTGGCCGAAGGCATGGAAGGGCAGCGCAATGCCGGCGGCAGCGCCGGACGTCGAAGCGATGAAATGACGACGTGAGAACTTCATGGAAATCTCCTGCTGTGATTGAGGCGCCGGATGGCGACGAACGACGCGAGCCCGGCGTCAGCCCTTGGGCGACGACCTGTCGCCTTTGGAATCCGGAGCGTCCGGACCCGGGGCTCCTCCCTTCGGGCCACCCACCGCCGCAGACAAGTCCACGCCGATCGAATCGCCGATGCTCTTCATGGCCGGCAGCTGCAAGGCCATGCCCAGAATGCTGTCCATCACCTGCGTGACCGGGGCGCGCTGGGCCCCTTCTCCGCCGGCGCCGCCGCTCCACTGGCCGTTCGACGAGCCACCGAAGCCGGTAACCTGGTGGATCCGGATGCTGTCGATCTTCTCCGCCGGCTTCATCATCTGGGCGATGATCTCCGGCAGCCGGTCGAGGCGGTGCTGCTCGAGCTTGAGGTGCATTAGCTCCGTGGTGCGTGAGTTCTCGGCGTCGATCATCGCCCGCGCCCCTTCCGACTCCGCCTTCAGGCGCACGCGATGCGCCTCGGCCCGGGTCGTCGTGGCCGAGGCCGCGGCCTTGGCGTTCATCAGCAGCACCGCCGTCTCGCTCTGGGCTTTGGAGGTCTCGACCTCGCCACGCTCCTGCTCGCGCTTGATGGCGATCTCGCGCGAACGGTCGGCAACGGCGCGCTCGCGCTCGGTCTGCAACTGCTCCTGCGCCAGCACGATCTCGGTACGCGCCAGCTCCGCCTGCGCCTGAGCCCTCGCCTCCTCGGCATGCTTGGTCGCCATGGCGATCGAGCTGTCGACCTTCCTCACCTCCGAGCTGAGCTGGGCCTCGATCTCCAGCTTCCTCAGCTCGCGAGCTTTCTGGATCTCGGCCACGCGAGTCGACTGCTCGCGCTCGATGCGCGCGTTCTCGGAGGCGACGGTCGACTGCTCGCGGGCCCGGGCGGTCTCGGCGTCGCTGGACGACTTCAGCTTCTCGATCTCGAGCCGCTGGCCGATCTGCGCCTCTTCCTCCTCGCGGGACAGGCTGAGCCGCTGCTTGGTCGCCGCGAGCTGCGTCTGCCGCACCGAGATGTCGGCGTCTGCCTCGATCTCGGCCCGCTTCTTCTTGCTGTTGGCGATGATCTCGGCCAGCTTGCGCAGGCCGACCGCGTTGAAGGCGTTGTTGTCGTCCAGCGAGGCGAACGCCGCCTGATCCATCCGCGTCAACGAGACCGATTCGAGCTGCAGGCCGCTGTGCGCCAGGTTCTCGCGCACCGATTCCCGGATCGTCCGGACAAACTCGGCGCGCTTGTCATGCAGGAAATCCATGGTGAAGGTGGCGCCGGTCGCCTGGATGGCGTCGATGAAGCGGCCCTCGAGGAGGTTGCGGACCCCGTCCGGGCTGAGCGACTTCGAGCCGATCGCCTGCGCGGCCGTGGCGACTCCCTCGACGGTCGGCTGCACGCGCAGATAGAACTCGAGCTCGACGTCGACCCGCATGCGGTCTTCGGTGATCAGCGACTTGGCGCCGGTGCGGCTGACTTCGATCCGCAAGGTCCGCATGTTGATCTCGTCGACCTTGTGCAGGAACGGCAGGGCCAGCGTGCCGCCCGTGAGGACGATCTTCTGGCCGCCGAAGCCGGTGCGGATGAGGGCGATGTCTCTCGACGTCTTGCGATAGAAGCGGTTCAGGAACGCCACCGCGACGGCGATGACGACGATCGCGACGATCAGGCCGAAGAGCCAGGCCAGCAGGGTCATGGGTCACTCCCTCGAACGACAGGGCGATGGCGTCGACAGCCAGCGCACCCTGCGCATTACTTTCCGTGGAAACTATAGCAGGGACCTTGCCGAGTTCGTCACGGCCCAGACCGAACGAGAAGAAGACGGGGCCCGCTACAGGGCCACCGGCCGCTGGAAGAAGTGGCCCCCCGCCTCGGCGAGATAGGCGGGATGCGAGCAGCACTCGTTGCCGCGATAGGAGGTGCCGCGCACCGAGCGGAACTCGAGCGGCGCGGCCAGGTTGCCGAGCAGGGGTGCGTCGCCTTCCGCTGCCCGCCGCGCCAGGGCCGCCATGAAGTGCACGCCCTCGTAGGTCGACTGGCCGAGCGCGTTGAGGGTCGGCGCGCGCTGTCCGAAATGGTTGTAGTAGCGCTCCTTGAACGCCATGTTCGCGTCGTTGTCGAGCGACGCGAAGTAGCCTGAAGAGGCGAAGAGGCCATCGGTGTTGTCGGCGCCGATCGCCAACAGGCCGTTTTCCTCGATGGCGCAGGAGAGCCGGAACGTGTCGCGCGACAGGCCGCAGCGCCCGAACGCGCGATTGAACTGAACCGCGTCCTGGCCGACCAGGGAGAGCAGGATTGCATGCGGCTTCAGCCGGGTGATCTCGTCGAGCAGCTCCGAGTAATCCTCGGTGCCGAACGGCAGGTAGCGGTCGGCCACGACCTCGCCGCCCTGCCCGTCCACGTACCGGGCGGCGAGCCGATGCGACACGCGCGGCCACACGTAGTCGTTGCCTATGAACATCCAGCGCCGTGCCGAATAGCGGCTGGCCAGGTACTCGATGGCGGGCCGCAGCTGCTGACCCGGCGTCTCGCCGATGGCGAACACGCCCGGCGTGCGTTCGCCGCCTTCGTAGAGCGGCGTGTAGACATACGGGATCTGCCGCGCGACGTCCTTGAGGACGCGCTGGCGAACCTGGCTGGTATGCATGCCGACGATGGCATCGATCGCGCCCGCGTTCATGAGGCCGGCCGTGACGCTGCCGACCTCGATGGCTTCGTCCGACGAGTCGATCACGCGCAGCCGGACGCGGCGATCGAGCAAGCCGCCGCCGGCGTTGATCTCCGCCTGGGCGAGCTGTGCACAGGCGATGGACGAGGGCCCCCAGATGCCTGCGGAGCCGTTGATCGGGACGAGCAGTCCGACGACGAAGTCGGCGCCCTCGGCCAGCGCCTCGCGACGGGCAGCGGCACGACGCGCGCGGACCTGCGATGGCACGCTCTTAGCGCCGGCGCAGCTGTCGACCGCCATCTCGGGCATCGTCACTCCCCATGGGCCCGCGTGCGAGCGTCGGGGCTTTGCCATCCCCTTCTTTGCTTTCCGTGGAAAGCGACTTCTACAATAGCACAGCATGAACCGGCTCGATCCCCATCTCGGACTGCTGCTCGAGCGCGCCAGTCGCGTCGTCGGCGAGCGGCTCGATCGCGCCTTCGGACGCGACGGCATCACCTCGGATCATTGGCGAGTCCTGCGCCTGCTCGCCGACGGCGAAGGCCACACGATGGGCGAGATCGCCGAGCAGCTGCAGATGAATCCGCCGACGCTGACCAAGCTGGTCGACCGCATGGTGGGCAGGTCGCTCGTCCAGCGCGCCGCCGACCCGGAGGACAGCCGCCGTGTCCTCGTCTACGCCACCGACGCCGGCCTCGCCCTGCTGCAGGAGCTGCAAGGCAAGGTCGACCAGCACCACGCTGGCCTGCAGGCGCTCCTCGGCGATCGCAACGCGCGCCAGCTCGAGCGTCTCCTGACGACCCTGATCGACGCCGAAGCAGCGGAACGGCCGTCCGCGTGATTTCGCGCGCAGGACGGTGCGAGGCACCCACCGGAGGCCGCTAGAGCTTCGGGTGGCGGCGGTGCCAGTCGGTAACGCGCTGGAAAGCGCGGCCGACGCGCAGGATCGCCGGTTCTCCGAGATGGCGGCCCACGAACTGCGCGCCGATCGGGAGACCGCTTGCCGTGAACGCGACCGGCACGGTCAGGGTCGGGTGCCCCGACAGGTCGAACGGCGCGGTGAAGCGTGTCAGCGCCGCAAGTTCGGCGGGAACCCGGCCCAGCATGGCCATGCGGGCCACCGTGGGGGCGGCGATCGGCTGAGCCGGGAGGAGCATCGCATCGACCCTCTCGAGCGCGGCGACCACGCGGCCGCCGAAATCGCGACGGCGCAACAGGATGCGCTGGTACGCCATGCCCGACAACGATCGGCCCGCGTCCAGCAGGCCGGCCAGCCCCGGCCCGTAGCGATCGCGCTGCGACGGAAAGGTCGCATCGTGCGCGACCGCCGTTTCGACGGCGCAGTGCGGTCCCCAGTCGGCGACGGCCGCGCCGACATCGGGAAACCGCATCGGCACGAGGGCCGCGCCGAGCGAGCGCATCGCCGCCAGCGTCGACTCGACCGCGCCACGCGTATCTGCATCGACTCCCTCTAAGGCGTAGCGCTCGTCGAAGCCGATGCGGACGCCGCGCAGGCTGCTGTCGTCGGCGGCCAGGTAGTCAGGGACGTCGCTGCGGAGCGCCGTGGGATCGAGAGGGTCGCTGCCGGCAATCGCCCCGAGCACGATCGCGGCATCGACGGCGCTGCGGCACATCGGGCCGATGTGGTCGAGCGAGGCGGCCAGCTCGTGGCAGCCGAACCGGGAGACCCGGCCCCAGGTCGGCTTCAGCCCGGTGTTGCCGTTGGCTGCCGAGGGAAAGCGGATCGAGCCTCCGGTGTCGGAGCCGAGCGAGCCGAAGCACAGGCCGGCGGCCGTCGCCACCCCCGAGCCGCTCGACGACGCGCCGGACCAGTGGTCACGGTGCCAGGGATTGACCGGGGGCGCGATCTCGGGGTGGTGATCGGCGAAGGCGCCTTCGGTGAGCTGGAGCTTGCCGAGCAGGATTGCACCGGCCTCGCGCAGCCTGCGGACGACGGTGGCGTCGGCAGCGGGCACGAAGTCGCAATGCAGCGGCATGCCCGCCGCGGTCGCGATGCCCTCGGTCCAGCAGAGATCCTTCACGGCGACGGGCACGCCGTGCAACTGCGAAAGGATCTGACGCCGGCCGATCATCTGCTCCGCGCTCCGAGCCTGGGCCAGGGCCAGCTCCGGCGTGACCAACGCATAGGACTTCAAGGCCGGGTCGACGCGCTCGATGCGGCGCAGCATCGCCTCGGTGAGCTCGACCGGCGAGACCCGGCGCGTCGCAAGCCGGCGCGAGAGCTCGCCGATCTCGAGGTAGTGGAGTTCGTCCGCGGGAAGATCGTTCAGGGCCACGATCGATTCTTGCGCAGATCCTCTTCGCAAGGTCGGCCTGCCCCGGGACGCTTGGCATCGCGTCCGAGAACGGACTTGATCACCTCACCGACAAGGCCTGGCACCGATGGCAGCCAGGCGTTCGTCGGCGGCGGATTCGTTGTACGCCTGCCCCCGGGCCGGAATCGCGACCGCCTGCTTCGCTTCACTTCGCGCTGCGCGGACGGCGTCGATCACGGAAACGGCGGCCTCCCGGGCCTTCCTGGCCTGCTCCCTGAGCCGCCTGGCGGTCTTCACCGGATCGTGCCGCGGACTCGGCTCGACCCAGGGAGGAAAGTGCGCCTGCGTATTCATCGGACAACTGGCTTGCCGCCATGCGGGCAAGCCATGTGCCGATGCCTAGGCCGATGCAGGGGGCGACTGACGCAGCAGGCGGAGGTGCGCCTCGACGGCAGCGGCTGAAAAGCCGACGTCGCCGATGGCGTTGGCCAATTCGGCTGCGGTGCAGCCCAGCTTCTCGCACCAGAAGTCGATCTGGGTCGAGTCGGTCAGCACGATCTCGTCGGCTGCCGCCCGCAGCGGCCGGGTCTGCAGGTTCATGGCGACGGGCCTCCCACCCGTGCATCGCGCGCCCTCGCGGGGTCTCCGCAGTTTACGGCCCCGGGACGATCCGGCAACCCTCCCCCACCCGGGCTGGGACCGTCGGCCGCCCGGCCGCCTGCCTCTGGCGTTTACTTCGGCTGCTGCGTGGCCGCCGCGGGGTGGGCCAGGCGCCACTTCCGGCAGGTGTCGCAGGGGCAAGTCCGCGGAGAGGAAGCGGCAGGGGGAGCAAGCACTGTGTCCATGGATACCTCGCCCGTGCCCAACGGGCGCCGGCGTTTCCCGGCGGACTGCGCCGCGTGTAAAGACTTGCAGCGCAGCGGCGCGCCGACAATCGCGCGTCCACCCACGACCGGAACCTGTCATGACCGAAGGCCTGCGGAAGGGACTCACGTCCTACGGCGACGCCGACTTCTCCCTGTTCCTGCGCAAGGCCTTCATCAAGGCCATGGGCCTCTCGGACGACGCCCTGGCCCGGCCGGTGGTGGGCATCGCCAACACCTTCAGCGACTACAACGCCTGCCACGGCAACGTGCCGAAGCTGGTCGACGCCATCAAGCGCGGCGTGATGCTTGCCGGCGCCCTGCCGATGGAGTTCCCGACCATCTCCATCCACGAGTCGTTCGCGCACCCGACCAGCATGTTCCTGCGCAACCTGATGGCCATGGACACCGAAGAGATGATCCGGGCCCAGCCGATGGACGCGGTGGTGCTGATCGGCGGTTGCGACAAGACGATCCCGGCGCAGATGATGGCGGCCGCCTCGGCCGACGTGCCGGCGATCATCGTGCCGGTCGGGCCGATGCTGGTCGGCCATTACCAGGGCGAGCAGCTCGGCGCCTGCACCGACTGCCGGCGCCTGTGGGGCGAGCACCGCGGCGGGCGGATGGATGCCGAGGCGATCGAGCGCGTCAACGAGCGGCTGGCGCCGACGCCCGGCACCTGCAGGGTCATGGGCACGGCGAGCACGATGGCCTGCCTGGTCGAGGCGATGGGCCTGGCCTTGCCGCGCTCGGCATCGATCCCCGCCACGCATGCCGACCGCCTGCGCTCGGCCGAGGCCAGCGGTCAGTTCGCCGCCGCGATGGCGGTCAAGGGGACCCCGAAGCCGTCGCAGGTGATGACGCCGGCCGCCTTCCGCAACGCGATGGTCGTGATGCAGGCGATCGGTGCCTCGACCAACGGCCTGGTTCACCTCGTCGCCGCCGCCGGCCGGCTCGGCATCCGCCTCGACATGGCCGAGTTCGACCGCCTCGGCCGGGACGTTCCGGTACTGCTGGACCTGAAGCCGTCGGGCCGGCACTACATGGAGCACTTCCACTGGGCCGGCGGCGTGCCGCGCCTGCTGCGCGAGCTCGAGGGCCTGCTCGATCTCGACGCGCCGACCGTCATCGGCGGCACCCTGCGCGACTACATGGCCTCGGCGGAGGATGTCGCCGGCCAGGACGTGATCCGCAGCCGCGCCCATCCGGTCAAGGCCTCGGGCAGCATGGCCATCCTCGGCGGCAACCTGGCGCCGCGCGGCGCGGTCATCAAGCAGTCGGCGGCGTCACCGGAGCTGATGACGCACACCGGGCGCGCCGTCGTCTTCGATTCGGTGCAGGACCTGACCGAGCGCATCGACGACCCCGCCCTCGACGTCAAGGCCGACGATGTGCTCGTCCTGCGCAACGCCGGGCCGCGCGGCGCGCCGGGCATGCCCGAGGCCGGCTACCTGCCGATCCCCAGGAAGCTCGCCCAGCAGGGCGTCAAGGACATGGTCCGCATCTCCGATGCGCGCATGAGCGGCACCGCCTTCGGCACCATCGTCCTGCACATCGCGCCGGAGTCGGCGGTGGGCGGGCCGCTCGCGCTGGTTCGGGACGGCGACACGATCTCGCTCGACGTGCCGAACCGGCGCATCGACCTGCAGGTCGACGACGCCGAGCTGGCCCGCCGTCGCGCCGCCCTGGGCAGCGGCCCGGCCCCGGGCGCGGCGGCAGCGCCCGACCGCGGTTACGCCGCCCTGTTCCACCGCAGCGTGCTCCAGGCCGACGAAGGCTGCGACTTCGACTTCCTGGTGCCGGGGCGCGGGCCCCGAACCGCAGCGCCGTGAACGTCGTTTCGCTCTTGCCATGCGCTTGCGACCGGGCCACGCTTCACGGGCGCCGGATCGTGAAGCGGATCAGGCGCCGGCGCAGGGAGTGACGCGCCTGAAGCGAAACACCGGGTGCCGGGACCCCCTCGCCATAGGATGCGGCGTGCACCCGTCGACGCTTCCCGGACCGCTGCAGCAGACGGCCTCGCCCCCGGCCAAGGCGCAGGACAGGCCATCGAGACCGTCGCTGGCAATCTGGCTCGCAGGCATGCTGGCCGTATCGGGACTCTGCGCGATGGGCTACGCCCTGTATTGGGAGCTACCCGTCATCCAGGCGCTGGTGCGGACGGGGCGTTGATGAGTCCCGACAAACTCCTCGCCGGAGGCCGGGCCTTCATCGACCGGCAACGCGCCCGGCTGGTGCGGCTCGACCTCTGGGACCTCCGCGCCCTGCGCTGATCGGTCACGGGCCGGCCGGTGCGGCGCCGCCCCGCACCGGCATGATGTGCACGCCTTCGGCAGCGATTTCCAGGTAGACCATGCTGCCGTCGCGCAGGCCCGCCCGCCTGACGAACTGGGTCGTCGACTCGAGGTGCAGGCGCGCTGAGGCGACGGCCGCGGGCTCGCACCGCAGCGTCGTGATCTCGCCCAGGACACGAATTCCGCGGACGCGGCATGGCACGACGTTGGCGGCTCCGCTCGGCTCTGCATGCACCTGCACATGTTCGCCCGAGACCACCCAGCGAACGTTCGCGCCGTCGGCGACCCGGCCCTTGTCGACCACGGCCAGCGCCACGCCGCCGTCCACGGCGCCCCAATGCAGACAACCCATGCCGCTGGCGCTGCCGGCGCGCTGGAAGACGCCTTCCTGGACGTCGCGCAGGCCGACGAGCGCCGCGACGCGGGCATTGCGCGGCCGCGACAGGAGTTGCTCGGGCGGCCCGTCCTGGAGCATGGTTCCCGCGTCGATGATGCAGATGCGGTCGGCGAGCAGCCGCGCTTCGCGCACGTCGTGCGTGACCATGACGATGGGCAGGCGGAGGCGCTCGCGCAGGGTGCCGAGCTCGTCGTAGAGCGACTGCCGCGTCGGCTGGTCGACGGCCGAAAACGCCTCGTCGAGCAGCAGCAGCTGCGGCTCGCGCGCCAGCGCCCGCGCCAGCGCGAGGCGTTGCCGCTGCCCGCCGGACAGCTCGTGCGGCTTGCGGTCTGCGAGGCCGTCGAGACGCATGTCGCACAGCAGCCGGAGTGCGGCGCCGGCCGGCGCCGACTGCGGGACGGCGAGCTGGACGTTGGCGATCGCGCTCAGGTGCGGAAAGAGCGCGTAGCTCTGGAAGACCATGCCGACCGGGCGCTGCCTGGCCGGCACCCGGATGCGGCGCTCCGTGTCGAACCAGACGGCGTCGCCGAGCGCGACGCGCCCGCTCCCGATCGGCAGCAGGCCGGCGATGGCGCGCAGCACCGTCGTCTTGCCGCTGCCGGACGGCCCGACCAGCGCCAGCAGCTCGCCGGGCGCGCAGCGCAGCGCCACGTCGAGCGGGATCGGACCGGGCTGGCGCAGGACGACGTCGAGCATGGGCTGCGGGCCGTCAGCGGCGTCGCGGCGTCCAGCGCCGCCGCGTCAGCAGCGTCGACGCGAGCAGGGTCAGCATCGACACCCCGAGAAGCACCGCCGACATGACGCCGGCTGCCGCCATGTCGAAAGCCTGGACCCGGTCGTAGATGGAGATCGCGATCGTCCGCGTCTCGCCCGGGATGCTGCCGCCGACCATCAGCACCACGCCGAACTCGCCGAGCGTGTGCGCGGCGGTCATGATCAGGCCGCTGACGATGCCGCCCCAGGCGAGCGGCAGCTCGACGTGCCACAGCGCCCGCCACGGCGACAGCCCGCAGGACTGCGCCGCGTCGTGCAGCTCCGCCGGAATGCTCTCGAAGGCACGCTGCATGGGCAACACCGCGAACGGGATGTTGAAGACGACGCTCGCGAGCAGCAGCCCTTCGAACGAGAACGCCAGCGTCTGGCCGAAGAACCGCTCGTACAGCGTGCCGAGGGGCGACGCCCCGCCCATGGCGACCAGCAGGTAGAAGCCGAGGACCGTGGGCGGCAAGACGAGCGGCAGGGCCAGCACCGCCTCGGCCACGGGCTTCAGCGGATGGGTGCTGGCTGCCAGCCAGCGGCCGGCGGCGATGCCGATCGGCAGCAGGATCAGCGCCGTGGCGAGCGCCAGTTCCGCCGAAAGCCGGAGCGCCGCCCAGTCCATCAGGGCCTCGCCGTGCCGGCAGCGGGCTCGACCGGCAGCGCGAAGCCGTGCCGCTCGAGGACGCCTCGGGCCGCCGCCTGCTGCAGGTAGGCGTGGAAAGCGCGGGCGGTGTCGCCGGCCTTGCGGGTGAGCACCATGCGCTGGCGCAGGGGGCCGTGCATGCGCTCGGGCAGCAAGGCGAAGCGCCCGGCACGGGCGAGCGAGGGCGCCAGGGCGAGCGAGTAGGCGAACAGGCCCGCCTGCGCCGATCCCGAGGCCGCGAACTGCGCCGCCTGGGATACGTTCTCGCCGAGCACCAGCGCCGGCTGGACCGCGTCCCACAGGCCGGCCGAGGCCAGGGCCTCCCGCGCTGCACGGCCGTAGGGCGCGTGCTCGGGGTTGGCGATCGCGAGGCGGCGGATCCGGCCCTCGGCGAGCGCCTGCCGCAAGCCGGCGAGCTCCGGGTCCGCCTCGACCGGCGATCCATGCGGCGCGAACACGACGATGCGGCCGCGCGCGTACGGAACGCCGCGGTCCGGTGTCAGGCCGGCGTCGGCGAGCTGGAAGACGAAGCCTTCGTCGGCCGACAGGAACAGCTCGAACGGCGCGCCCTGCGCGATCTGCCGGAACAGATTGCCGGAAGAGCCGTAGGTGACGCGGACCGCCTTTCCCGTCTGCTGCCGGAAGGCGACGACGATCTCGTCGAGGGCGAACTGGAGATCGGAGGCCGCAGCGACCGTCGGCGCGCCTTGCGCCGTGACCGCACCGACGCACAGCAGCACGGCCCAGCCGATCAGGTACCGACTGAGCGACCGCAAGGCGACTGGCAGGCGGCGGGTCGTTGTATTCGTTCGGATACAGCGGACTGTACCGCAGGGCGGCCGCCGCGACACGACGCGGAAGGGTCATCGTTCGTCCGATAGCATCCACCGCGATGAGCGGAAACGACCTTCGCGAGACGCGGGCCACGACCGGGGTCGTCGGCCTCGACGACGTCCTCGGCGGCGGCCTGCACCGGCGTCGCCTCTACCTGCTCGAGGGCAAGCCGGGCAGCGGGAAGACGACGATTGCCCTGCAGTGCCTCATGGCCGCGTCGCTGCGCGGGGAGCGGGTCATCTACATCACCCTGTCCGAGACGCGGGAGGAGCTGCTCAGCAGCGCCGCCTCGCACGGCTGGACCCTCCCCGAGACGATGGCCATCTTCGAGCTCCTGCCGCCGGAGAACGTTCTCGACGAAGGCCAGCAGCAGAGCCTGCTTTACTCGGCCGACCTCGAGCTGGGCGAGTCGACCAAGCGCATCTTCGCCGAGGTCGACCGGATCGATCCGTCGCTGGTGGTTCTCGACAGCCTTTCCGAGATCCGCCTGCTCGCGCAGGGCTCGCTTCGCTACCGGCGCCAGGTGCTCGCCATCAAGCACTATTTCGCCAGCCGCGGCGTGACGGTCATCCTCCTGGACGACCAGACGGTCGAGGACAACGACAAGACGGTGCACAGCATCGCCCACGGCGTCATCCACCTCGACGAGATGGCGCCGGAGTACGGTGCCGAGCGGCGGCGCCTGCGCGTCGTCAAGTACCGCGGCACCTCGTACCGCGGCGGCTTCCACGATTTCACGATCGAGACCGGCGGCGTGGTCGTGTTCCCTCGCCTGCGCTCGGCCGAGCACCGGACGAACTTCGAGCGCACGGTGGCCAGCAGCGGCAACACCGAGCTCGACCTTCTGTGCGGGGGCGGGCTCGAGGTGGGCTCGAGCGCGCTCATCCTCGGTCCGGCGGGTGCAGGCAAGTCGATGCTCTCGCTCACCTTCGCCGCTGCGGCCGTGGCCCGCGGCGAGCACGCCACGCTGTTCATCTTCGACGAGGAGCAGGGGCTGCTGCACCACCGGATGCTCGGCCTCGGCATCGACCTCGCGGCGCTCGCGCGCACCGGCCGCCTGCACATCGAGCAGGTCGACGCCGCCGAGCTGTCCCCGGGCGAGTTCTCGCAGCGCGTGCGCAGCAACGTCGAGCGCCACCGCTCCAGCGTCGTCGTGATCGACAGCCTGAACGGCTACCAGGCATCGATGCCGGAAGAGCAGTTCCTCATCCTGCACATCCACGAGCTGCTGCAGTACCTGAATCGGCAGGGCGTATCGACGATTCTCACGATCGCTCAGCATGGCCTCGTCGGCGAGATGAAGAGCCCCGTCGATGTCACCTACCTGGCCGACACGGTGATCCTGATGCGCTACTTCGAGGCGGTCGGCCGCGTCCGCCGGGCGATCTCCGTGGTGAAGAAGCGCGGCGGCTTCCACGAGGACTCGATCCGCGAATACCGCTTCGGCCCCCGGGGCATCACGCTCGGCGAGCCGCTGGCCGGCTTCCAGGGCGTCCTGCGCGGCGTACCGACGTTCGTCGACAAGGGCGAGGGGCTGCTGGAGGCATCCGACTAGCGCCATGCCGGACCGCCCCGAGCGCGTGCTCATCTTCGCACCGGCCGGCCGCGACACGCAGGTGGCGCAGAGCGTTCTGGAGGCCAGCGGCACCGAGACCTCGGCCTGCTATTCGCTCCCTGCCCTGCTCGCCGAGATCGAGCAAGGCGTCGGCGCGGTGATCGTGACGGACGAAGCCATCGCCCAGGCGAACGTTCAGCCGCTGGCGAGCTGGTTGCGCGGCCAGCCGCCGTGGGCCGACCTGCCCTTCATCGTCCTCACCCGCCAGGGCGGCTCGATCGAGCGCAACCCGGCGGCCGAGCGCCTGACCAGCGCGCTCGCCAACGTCAGCCTCCTGGAGCGTCCGTTCCATGCCACGACGCTGGTGAGCGTCGTCCGCTCGGCGCTGCGCGCGCGCCGGCGCCAGTACATGGCGCGCGACGCGCTCGACGAGCGCGACCGCCTCCTCGCCGAGCTCTCCGACGAACGCGGCGCACTCGAGCAGCGGGTGGCGGAGCGCACCGCCGACCTGGCCGCCGCCAACATCGTCCTCCAGCGCGAGATCGAGGCCAAGAACCGCGCCGAGAACCAGCTGCGCCAGTCGCAGAAGCTCGAGACGATGGGCCAGCTCGTCGGCGGCGTGGCGCACGACTTCAACAACCTGCTGATGGTGATCCTGTCGAGCCTCGAGCTGCTGCGCCGCCGCACCGGCAACGATCCGCTGACGCTGCGCCTGCTCGACAGCGCCCGGCGCGGCGCCGAGCGGGGCTCGGTCCTGACCAAGCGCCTGCTGGCCTTCGCACGCAAGCAGGACCTGGAGCCGGAGCGGACCGACCTGGTCGAGCTCGCGGCCGGCATGACCGACCTGCTGCATCGCTCGGTCGGCCCGCAGATCGAGATCGAGGTGCGCCACGAGAGCGAGGTCCCGGCCGTCATCGTCGACCGCATCCAGCTCGAGATGGCCTTGCTCAATCTCGTCGTCAACGCCCGCGACGCGCTCGCCGGCACGGGCCGGATCGCGATCGTGATCCGCCGCGAGCCCGACGTCGGCGCCGCCGAGGCGCCGCTGGCCGCCGGCGATTACGTCAGCATCGGCGTGGAGGACAGCGGCCCGGGGATGGACGCCGAGACCCTGCGCCAGGCGGTTGAGCCCTTCTTCTCCACCAAGGGCGTCGGTCAAGGCACCGGACTCGGGCTGTCGATGGTGCACGGCATGGCGCGCCAGTCCGGCGGCGCCTTCGTGCTAAGGAGCCAGCCGGGGCAGGGCACGACGGCGAGCATCTGGCTGCCCTCGGCCGAGCACGTTGCCATCCCGGCGCCGGCCGTGCCGAGCGCGCCGGTGCAGGCGCCGGCGCGCACCGGCACCATCCTCATGGTCGACGACGACGAGCTGGTCGCCGCGAGCACGGCAGCCATGCTCGAGGACCTGGGCTACGCCGTCGTGACGCGCCATTCGGCCCGGGAGGCCCTGGAGGTGCTCGGCAGCGGCACCGTTCCCGACCTCCTGCTGACGGACCAGGCGATGCCCGTCATGACCGGCGTGGAGCTGGCAGCCCAGGTGCGACGGCTTCGGCCGGGGCTGCCGATCCTGCTCGCCACCGGCTACGCCGAGCTGTCCGGCAGCGACCTGCAGGGGATGGCCAAGCTGACCAAGCCGTTCAGCCAGGCCGAGCTGGCGCGCGAGCTGAACCGGCTGCTGCTCAGCGCCTGACGGCCCCCGGCCGCGAGCGACGAGCGGCTTGAAAAACTGGCAAACCCCTGCAACTTTGGCCTTTCCGGCGGGCTCCAAAATTGCTTGCCAACCTATACTGAGAACCAGATGTCGGATCGTTCACCGAAATCGCCCGCAAGGCGCGGGCCCGAGGGGTCGTTCATGGGTGTGAAACTCAAGGTTGCCGGTTGGCTTGCGTTGGGCGCCGTTGCCGGCGCGCTCGCCACCATGCAGCTCGAAGCCACGGCGCGCAACACCGTCTCCCGGCTGCCCATCGAGGAGCTGCAGCAACTCGCCGCCGTCTTCGGCATGGTCAAGAGCGATTACGTCGAGGCCGTCGACGAGAAGAAGCTCATCAGCGACGCGATCGGCGGCATGGTCGCCGGCCTCGACCCGCACTCGCAGTATTTCGACAAGAAGACCTTCCGCGAATTCCGGGAGGGCACCACCGGCCGCTTCGTCGGCATCGGCATCGAGATGGGCATGGAAGACGGCCTGGTGAAGGTCATCAGCCCGATCGAGGGCTCGCCCGCGTTCCGCGCCGGCCTGAAGAGCGGCGACCTGATCACCAAGATCGACGACACCCTGGTCAAGGGCCTGACCGTCGACCAGGCCGTCAAGCGAATGCGCGGCGAGCCGAACACCAAGGTCGTGCTGACCGTCTTCCGCAAGAACGAGGGGCGGACGTTCCCGGTCAACATCGTGCGCGAGGAGATCCGCACCCAGAGCGTTCGCGCCAAGATGGTCGAGCCGGGCTACGGCTGGTTGCGCGTCAGCCAGTTCCAAGACCGGACGGTGGAGGACTTCACCAGCAAGCTGCAGGATCTGTACAAGCAGGACCCGAACCTCAAGGGCCTGGTGCTCGACCTCCGCAACGACCCCGGCGGCCTGCTCGAGGGCGCCATCGCCCTTTCGGCGGCGTTCCTGCCGGAAGGCTCGGTCGTGGTCAGCACCAACGGGCAGCTCGCCGACTCGCGGGCGACCTTCAAGGCATCGCCCGAGTTCTATCAGCGCCGCGGCGGCGCCGACCCGCTGAAGCGCTTGCCCGAGGCAATCAAGAAGGTGCCGCTCGTCGTCCTCGTCAACGAGGGCTCGGCGTCGGCCAGCGAGATCGTCGCGGGCGCGCTGCAGGACCACAAGCGCGCCACGATCATGGGCGCGCAGACCTTCGGCAAGGGCTCGGTGCAGACGGTTCGCCAGCTGTCGCCCGACACAGCGCTGAAGATCACGACCGCGCGTTACTACACGCCGAGCGGCGCGTCGATCCAGGCCAAGGGCATCGTTCCCGACGTCTTGCTCGACGAGAGTGCCGAAGGCAACCTGTTCGCTGCCCTGCGCACGCGCGAGGCCGACCTCGAGAAGCACCTGCAGAGCGGCCAGGGCGCCGAAGTCAAGGACCCGGTCCGGGAGAAGGCGCGCGAGGAAGCGCGCAAGAAGTTCGAGGCCGAGACGGCCGCCCGTGGCGGCGTCCCGAAGCCGCCGCCCGAGTTTGGCAGTGCCGAGGACTTCCAGCTCGGTCAGGCGATCAACCGCCTGAAGGGCAAGACGGTGATGGCCAGCAAGACGGCCGTCGAGCGCAAGGCCGAGGTCGACACGACGAACTGAACGTGGCGCCCTGCGCCGTCGCTTCGACGCCCGTGCGCCGCACGGGCGTTTTCTTTTGAGCGGCGGCGCCATGCACGACGACGACCTGCTGCGCTACTCGCGCCACCTCCTGCTCGACGAGATCGGCATCGAGGGCCAGCGCCGGCTTCTCGCCGCCCATGCCCTCGTCGTCGGGGCCGGCGGCCTCGGCTCCCCGGCGCTGCTGTTTCTCGGCAGCGCCGGAGTCGGCCGGATCACGATCGCCGACGGGGACCGGGTCGACCTCACCAACCTGCAGCGCCAGATCGCGCACGACCTGTCCCGGGTCGGCCGGCCCAAGGCGGCATCGGCGGCGGCCTCGATCGCCGCGATCAACCCGAACGTGGTCGTCAGCGTCGTCGACGAGCGCGTGAGCGGCGAACGCCTCGAGGCGCTGGTCGCGGCCACCGACGTGGTCCTGGACTGCAGCGACAACTTCGCCACCCGGCAGGCGCTCAATGCCGCATGCGTCGGGCATCGCAAGCCGCTGGTCGCCGGCGCGGCGATCGGCTTCACCGGGCAGATCTCGGTGTACGACACGCGCTCGTCCGGCTCGCCCTGCTATGCCTGCGCCTTCCCGCCCGACCCGGGATTCGAGGACGTGGCCTGCGCGACGATGGGCGTGTTCGCGCCGCTGGTCGGCATCATCGGCAGCATGCAGGCGGCCGAGGCCCTGAAGCTGCTGGCGGGCGTGGGCAGCTCGCTCGCCGGTCGCCTGCAGATGCTCGAGGCCCGGACGATGGAGTGGACCGAGCTTGGCCTGCCGCGCGACCCCGCCTGTGCCGTCTGCTCCACTCGGCCCGCGGGCTGAGGCCGCGCGCCGAGCCGCCTACTCGACCGTGATGTTCGCCGTCCGTATGACGGCGGCCCAGCGTGCCACCTCCTCGGCGAGGAAGGGCGCGAAGCGATCCGGCCCGCGCGCGTCGACGCGGAAGCCCTGGGCCCGCGCCCGCTCCTCGATGTCGGGCGCCGACATGATCTTCACGACCTCGGCGCCGAGCTTCGCGACGATGGCATCGGACGTGCCGGCGGGCACCATCATCGCCGTCCAGTTCTCGACCAGCAGCGAAGGCATGCCCGCTTCGGCCGTCGTCGGCACGTCGGGCACGGCCGGATGGCGGGAGCTGCTCGCCAGCGCCAGCGCGCGCAGCTTGCCGCTCTTGACGTGGGCGAAGGACTCCGGGAAATTGGAGAAGACGACGTCGAGCTGGCCGCCGATGAGGTCGGTCATCGACGGCGCGCCGCCCTTGTAGGGAACGTGCTGGATCTCGGTCTTCGCCAGGTCGTTGAAGAGGGCCAGGGTCAGGTGCGGCGGCGTCCCGTTGCCGCTCGAGCCGGCGTTCAGCTTCCTCGCCTTCGCCGCCGAGAGCAGGTCGCGGAAGGTCTGGATCGGGCTGGCCGCCGGGACGACGACGAGCATCGGCGAGCCGGCCATCAGCGCCACCGGCTTCAGGTCGCGCATGAAGTGGTACGGCGCCTTCGGGAACAGCGTCATGTTGGCCGCGTGGGTGAGCGTGATCGCCAGCAGCGTCTGCCCGTCCGGCGCCGCCTTCGCCACCGCGTCGGCGCCGATCTGGCCGCCGTTGCCCGCCTTGTTGTCGATCACGACGCCGACCTTCCAGCGCTCGGCGAGCTGCTGGCCGACCAGGCGCGCCATCACGTCGGTGAGGCCGCCGGGCGGAAACGGCACGACGTAGCGGAGGGTCGCGCCCGGCTTCGGATAGTCGGGGCCGGGCTGCGCGTTCGCGAGCACGGGCGCGGCGCCGAGCGCGGCGATCAGGATCTGGCGTCGTTGCATGGGGTCTCCTGAAGGCTAGGTCTGCCAGGCGGCGAGCACGGCGTCGGCGACGTCGATGCCGTCGACCTCGGCGCTGCGGAGCAGGGCCGCGCGGCGCGTGCCCGGCAGGCGCACGCCGTCGTCGCGCAGCATCTCGTCGACAAGATCCTCGATGCGGTCGAGAAAGGCGTCGCGTCCGGCGAGCGCGCCCGGATCGATGACGACGAACAGCTGGCCGATGCGCGGCCGGTTGCCTTCGTCGACGAAGAAGCTCGACGCCTCGAAGCCGAAGCTCGCGCCGACGAGCGCGCTCGCCAGCAGCTCCACCACCAGCGCCAGCATCGCGCCCTTGGGGCTCGAGGCGGCGCCGATCGGCAGCATCGAGCCGTCGAGCGCTGCCCTCGCGTCGGTGGTGGGCCGGCCGTCCTCGTCGAGGGCCCAGCCCGGCGGTATCGGCCGCCCTTCCCGAGCCGCCACCATCACCTTGCCGCGCGCCACCTCGCTCAGGCTGAGGTCGATCATCAGCGACTCGCCGCGGCGCGGGAAGACGGCCGCGACAGGGTTGGTGCCGAAGATCGGGTGCCGGCCGCCGGCCGCGGGCATCGCCGCCGGCGAGTTGGCGAAGGCGAGGCCGACCATGCCGGCGGCGGCGGCGGGACGAAGGTGATCGACGATCACGCCTGCATGGTGGCTGTTGGTCACCCCGCTCAGGCCGACGCCGAACTCCGTCGCGCGTCGCACCGCTTCGCCGACCGCCAGCTCGCAGGCGGCAAAGGCGAGGCCGTCGCCGGCATCGATCAGGGCGGTGGCCCCCTTGCCCGCGACGACCCGGGCGACGGCCGTGCCGTCGACGCGGCGGTTGCGAAGATGGGTCGCGTACTGGGCGACGCGGCTCATCCCGTGCGAGCCCAGGCCCTGCGCCTCGGCGAGGACCAGGGCCCGTGCCGTCGCTGCCGCCATCTCCGGACGCGCCCCGGCACGGGCCAGCGCCGCCTCGACGCGCTCGCGCGCGGCAGTCAAAGTCAGCCTGGCCATCAGCGCAGCGCCTCGAGCACCTTCTCGGCGATGAGGAAGGAGACGCGCTCGTTCGACTGCGCCGAGACGCCGGCGATGTGCGGCGTGAGCAGCAGGTTCGGGCAGCCGACGAGCGGGCTGCCGCCCGGCAACGGCTCGGTCGCGAAGACGTCGAGCGCCGCGCCGCCGAGGTGGCCGCTGCGCAGCGCCTCGGCGACGGCGGCCTCGTCGACGATGCCGCCGCGCGCCGTGTTGACGAGGATCGCGCCCGGCTTCATCGACGCGATGCGTGCGGCATTGAACAGGCCCCGGGTCGGCGCAACCAGCGGCACGTGCAGGCTGACAACGTCGGCCTCGGCCGTCAGCTCGCCGAGCGACACGGCGCGGACACCGGCCTCGACGAACGACGGATGGGCGGCGCCCAGAATCGCGTCGAAGGCGATCACGTCCATGCCGATGCCTTGCGCCAGCTTCGCCGTGATGCGGCCGATCGAGCCGAAGCCGACCAGGCCGAGCGTCTGCCCGCGCGCTTCGCGGCCGTTCGCCAGGGCATTGCGCGGCCACCAGCCTGACGCCACCTCGCCGCTCGACTGGTAGGCGCCGCGCAGCAGGAGCATCGCCGCCGTGACCACGTACTCGGCGACGGAGAGCGCGTTGGCCCCCGTCGCCGGGATGACCTGGATGGCGCGGGCGCGGCAGGCCTCGACATCGATGTTGTCGAGGCCGACACCGAGCCGGCCGATCACCTCGCATCGCACCAGCGCGGCGAGCAGCTCGCCGCGGACCTGGGTCCGGTTGCGCACGATCAGGGCGTCGGCAGCGGCGGCTTCGGCGAGCAGTCGCGCGGCATCGTCGACGAGCGCCGGGTCGTAGAGCACGTCGTGGGCGCCGGCCAGGCGGGCGACCGCCCGCTCGTCCATGAACTCCGGGATGACGATGCGCATCGGCGAGCGCCGCGGTCAGGCGCTCTCGTACAGGCGCGTCATCACGAACTCGCGGTGGCCGAGGGCCTCGGCCGCGGTCAGCCGACCGTTGGCCGTGCGCAGCATGCACTCGAGCAGGTGGTCGCCGGCCTGGTCGAGGTTGATCTGGCGCTGCAGCAGCCCCGACGTGTCGACGTCGACGTGCTCGCTCATCAGGCGCACGGTGCGCGGGTTGGCGCAGATCTTGATGACCGGCAGGATCGGGTTGCCGATGACGTTGCCCTGCCCGGTCGGGAAGAAATGCACCGCGTAGCCCGAGGCGGCGCACAGCGTCACCATCTCCGCCGCCGCGCTCGACGAATCCATGAACCACAGGCCCGGGTGCGTCGGCATCTCGGCCTTGTCGAGGACGCCGTCGACGGTGCAGTGCTTGCCGATCTTCTGGATGTTGCCGAGCGCCTTCTCCTCGATCGTCGTCAGGCCGCCGGCGATGTTGCCCTTGGTCGGCTGCGAGTCGGAGAGGTCGCTGGTCTTGTGCCGGTTGATGACGTCCTGGTAGCGATCGAACATGAACTGGAAGCGCTCGCGCACCGCGTCGCTGGCGCAGCGCGCGGCGACGATGTGCTCGCCGCCGGTGAGCTCGGTCGTCTCGCCGAAGCAGAGCGTGCTGCCGAGGGCGTGCAGCTTGTCGAAGGCGTTGCCGACGGTCGGGTTCGAGCCGCAGCCCGAGGTCGTGTCGCTCTCGCCGCACTTGGTCGAGACCCAGAGCTCGTGGATGGGGCAGGCCTCGCGCTGCTTCTCGCTCGCCTGCTGCACGAACTCGCGCGCCGCCTTGGAGGCACGCATGATCGTCGCGTGGTCGCCGTGGCCTTCGATGCCGAAGCCGACCACGGGCTTGCCGGTGGTGGCGATGCCGTCCACCACGCGCTTGGTCCAGCCTTCCTCGATGCCGATGACGACGACGGCGGCGACGTTCGGGTTGCAGCCGGCGCCGATCAGCGTGCGGAAGTGCAGCTCCAGGTCGGCGCCGAACTGCAGCCGCCCGTACGGGTGCGGAATCGCCAGGGCGCCCTTGATGTTGTGCGCCACCGCCTCCGCGGCCGAGTTCGACAGGTCGTCGAGCGGCAGGACGATGACGTGGTTGCGGACGCCGACGCGCCCGTTCTCGCGGCGGTAGCCGAGAAACGTGGATTCCTTCGATACGACTGCCATGGCTACCACCTCTTCGTCTTGACGTTGTGCACGTGGGCGTGCTCGCCCTTCCTGATCGGCGCGACGACCTTGCCCATGTCGATGCCGTACTTGACCACCGTGTCGCCGACGTTCATGTCCTTCAGGGCCACCTTGTGGCCGATCGGGATGTCCTGCCGGGCGGCCACGTCGACCATCCTGTCCTCGTCCATGATCCAGCCGGTCATCGCCGTGCCTTCGGTGACGCCTTCGACCACGACCACGGCGACCGTGTCGCCAGCGTCATGCAAAACAAAATGAATCATCCAGAGCTCCGGTGTCCTGCAACGGGGATCGCGATCATCGGCCGTTCGTTTCCCCCGCGTCAAGCAACTCATCTAGATGACCTGGACGGCGCCGGCGCCGGATGAGAGACTTTCCGGCTCATGACGCGCCGCCGACCTTCCCCTGCCTTCACGGCGGCCGCTTCCCTGGCCGCCGGCGCGCCGCTCTACCGGGTCGTCAAGCGCAGCCTGCTCGCCGCGTTCGAGGCGGGCGCATTCCTGCCCGGCGACGCGCTGCCGAGCGAAGCGGAACTGGCGCGGCAGTTCGAGGTCTCGATCGGCACCCTGCGAAGGGCCGTCGACGAGCTGGTGGCCGAGCACATCCTGTCGCGTCGGCAGGGTCTCGGCACCTTTCTGGCGTCGCACAGCGCCAGCCGCTTCCTGTTCCAGTTCTTCCACGTCGAACGGGGCGACGGCTTGCGCGAGCAGCCGCAGGTCGAGCTGGTCTCCTTCGAGCGACTGCGCATCCCCGAAACGGCCGCCCTGGCGCTTCGCGTGCGCCCCGGCGAGCAGGGCATCCAGATAGAGAACCGCTTGAGTCTCCAGGGCCGGGCCGTCGTCCACGATCGCCTGATGCTGCCGTCGGCGCTCTTCAAGGGCCTGACCGAGAAGCGGGTGCGCGAGCGGCCGGGCACGATCTATCAGCTGTACCAGTCCGACTTCGGCATCACCGTCGTGCACGCCCTCGAGCGGTCGCGGGCCGGGCCGGCCGATCGGCTCACTGCCAAGGTGCTTCGCATCGCGCCGGGCACGCCGGTGATGCACGTGCACCGGACCGCGCTGACCTTCGGCGACCGTCCGGTCGAGTATCGACACTCGACCATCGACACGACGCGGCACGACTACGTGAACCTGCACAGCCGGTCGGGCCCCGGATCGGAGCCGGCACGCCTCTCCCTGCAGGAGCCCGCGCATCGCGCAACGCACGCACTGGAGCGACCCGGCGGGTAGCCGCGTCCCTCACCGCCGCGGCGCCGGCCCCGTCGACCCGCGCACGACCAGCTGCACGTCCAGGACCGTGTGCGCCGGCACCGGCTCGCCTCGCAAGGCAGCCATGAGGCGGTCCGCGGCGAGCCGCCACATGGCCTCGGTCGGCACCTGCACCGTCGTCAGGGGCGGAGCGAGCTGGTTGGCCAGCTCGAGGTCGTCGAAGCCGACGATCGACAGCGACTTCGGCACGTCGAGGCCCCTGCTCTGCGCTTCGAGCAGTGCGCCGAACGCGAGCACGTCGTTGCCGCAGACGATCGCCGTCGGCGCAGGCCGCGCCGCCATCAGCTCGGCAAAGCCGTCGCGCGCGGCCGCGATGCCATACCGGCGCTCGACCAGGCGCGCGGCCGGCAGATCGATCCCGGCCTCGTGCAGGGCGCGGCGCACCCCTTGCAGCCGAGCCGCCGCCCGGTCGTTGTCGCGGGTCGAGCCGGCCAGCATCGCGATGCGGCGATGGCCGAGATCGAGCAGGTAGCGAACGGCCCGCGCCATCGCACCGGCGTTGTCGAAGCCGACGCTGTTCATCAGCGGATCGCTGGTGAGCGACATCACGTGCACGCAAGGCAATCGTCGCTTGCGCAGGAAGGCGAGCAGCTCCGCACGCTGCCCCGCGCCGCACAGGGCCAGGCCGTCGGCACCGCGGGCGACCAGGTTCACCGCCTGGCGCATCTCGGCGTCGGCGTCGTAGTTTGAGGTGGCGATCAGCAGTTGCTGCCCGGCCTCGGACAGTCGGCCCTGCAAGGCGTCGATCGCCTTCGCGAAGATGGCGTTGTCGACCGTCGGGAAGATCGCGCCGATCGTCCCGCTGCGGCGCAGCATCATCGAGCGCGCGCCGGCGTTGGGCAGGTAGCCGAGCCTGGCCACCGCTTCCTCGACGCGCTTGCGCAGCGCCTCGCGCACGGCGCCGGGCCGGTTCAAGGTGCGCGAGACCGTCGCCGTGGAGACGCCTGCCGCCTGAGCCACGGCCTCGATCGTCGGCAACCCCGGATGACGCATCGTCATGTCTGAAATGTACGCGCTTGCAGGATGGAGGCGTCTTTCGGAACGGGCTGCATTGCCGGGAAAACACCGATGCCCGGGCGTGGCATGGCCCCTTGACCACAGCAGAGCACTCGACCCATACTGAAAGCGCTTACAAGCATAGGCTTCAGACTTCCACTCATGCCCGACGCCTTGTCCTTGAGCGCCACGCCGCCCGATGCAGCGGCGATGCGGCCGAAGGTGCCCCGCAGAGGCATGGCGACGCTGGCGTACGCGGCGATCGCCATCGTCGGCGTGCTGCTCGGCTGGCAGCTGCTCACCGCGGTGACCGGCTGGATCTCGCCGAACACCTTCCCCGCGCCGGCCGAGGTCGCCGCCGCCCTGCGCCAGATCGGCACCGAGGGCTACGCCAACGCGCCGCTGTACGAGCACGCGTTTCGCAGCGTGCTGCTGGTGACGATGGGCTTTGTCGTCGCCTCGACGATCGGCGTCGCGCTCGGCCTGGCGATGGGCGCGAGCCGCCGCGTCGAGGCCGCGGTCAACCCGGTCTTCCTGCTGCTGCGCCCGATCCCGCCGCTGGCGTGGATCCCGCTGGCGATCGTCTGGCTCGGCCTCGGCGACGCCGCCAAGATCTTGGTGATCTTCTTCGCCGCCTTCGTGCCGTCGGTCATCAACAGCTACACCGGCGTGCGCCAGATCGACCGAGCCATCTTCGAGGCCGGCGCCACCCTGGGCGTCAAGGGCGTCCGCTACTGGCGCGAGGTGCTCATCCCGGGCGCGCTGCCGAACATCTTCACCGGCTTGCGCCTGTCGCTGCAGGCCTCGTGGACGACGCTGGTCGCGGCGGAGCTGGTCGGCGCCGTCGCCGGGCTGGGCCAGATCCTGAACCAGGCTGCGCAGGACATCTACCCGGCGATGATCGTCGTCGGCATGGCAAGCGTCGCGCTCAGCGGCTGGCTGATGACGATGGCCCTCGGCTGGATCGAGGCGCGCGCCATGCCCTGGAAGCGCCTGTCGTGATCGGACCGCGGCTCGCACCCGCGCCCTTCTGGACGCTGACGCTGCTCGGCGCCGCGACCTTCCTGTCGGTGTGGAGCGTGGCCGCCCTGTCGGGACTGACGACGCGGGAGTTCCTGCCCGCCCCGTGGGACGTCGTCGGCCGGTTCGCGCAGCTCATGGTGGAGCCGTTCGCTGGCTACACCCTGCCCCAGCATCTCTGGTCGAGCTTCCAGCGCTTCGGCACGGGGTTCGTGCTGGCGGTCGTCGTCGGCGTGCCGCTCGGACTGCTCATGGCCTGGTTCCGCTGGGTCGACCGGCTCGTCACGCCGCTGTTCGAGTCGATCCGCTTCGTCGCACCGATCGCCTGGGTGCCTTTCGCGGCGCTCTGGTTCGGCACCGGCATCGGCGGCCCGGTGCTCATCATCTTCATGGGCGCCTTCCCGCCCGTGCTCATCAACACCTACCGCGGCGCCCGCCAGGTCGACCCGAAATACATCGAGGCCTCGCGCATGCTCGGCGCGAGCAGCTTCCGCTCGATGACGGAAGTGCTGCTGCCGGCGGCGGTGCCGTCCATCGTCGCCGGGCTGCGCATCTCGGCGGGCCTGGGATGGCAGTCGCTCGTCGGCGCCGAGCTGATCGTCGCCTCCAGCGGCGTCGGCTACCTGATGGTCAAGGGCCAGGCGTCGATCTCGACCGCCACCGTGATGAGCGGAATGATCGCCATCGGCATCGTCGGCATCGCCATCGACTACGGGCTGAGGCGGCTGCACCAGCACATCGACGCGCGCAGAGGCGTCTGACTCGGAAACCCCATGGCCAACATCAGCTTCAGCGACGTGCAGCGGGTCTTCCACCAGAACGGCCGGGCCTTCGTCGCCCTGAAGGACGTGAGCCTCGAGGTCGCCGACCGCGAGTTCGTGGCCATCGTCGGCCCCTCGGGCTGCGGCAAGACCACCTGCATGCGCATGGCCGCCGGCCTTGAGCACCCGTCGGCCGGCACCGTCAGCGTCGACCGCGAGGTGGTGCGCGCGCCGGGGCCGGACCGCGCCGTCGTGTTCCAGGCCTTCGCCCTGTTCCCGTGGAAGACGGTCTGGGACAACGTCGAGTTCGGCCTGATCTCCCTGGGTGTCGATGCCGCCGAGCGCCGGCGCCGCATCGAGCACTACATCGGCCTCATGGGGCTCGGCGGCTACGAGCGCGCCTTCCCGCACCAGCTTTCCGGCGGCATGCAGCAGCGCGTCGCGATCGCCCGGGCCTATGTGCTCGACCCGAAGGTGCTGCTGATGGACGAGCCCTTCGGCGCGCTCGACGCCCAGACCCGCGTCGTCATGCAGGAAGAGCTGGTCCGGCTGGCGCGCCAGCACCCGCGCACGGTGCTCTTCATCACCCATGCGGTGGAGGAGGCGGTCTACCTCGCCGACCGCATCGTGGTGATGACGGGCCGGCCCGGGACCATCCGCGAAATCATCGACGTCAAGCCGGTCCGTGAAGCCGACGACTGGGACCGGCACGAGCGCATCGAGGACGTCATGGACCTGCCTTCGTTCGTGCGCCTGCGCACGCATGTCTGGAAACTGCTGCGCGACCAGGCCGTCGCGGCGGCGCACTGATCGCTGTTCACCCCAAGGAGAGATTCATGAACCGATTCGCACTGTCCGCATGGAAGCGCGCCGCCGTCGGCGCCGCGCTCGCCGCGGCCACGATGGCCCATGCGCAGCCGACGCTCACCGAGATCAAGGTGAGCTACCAGCCGGCGCTCTACTGGGCCCTGCCCTTCTTCGTGGCCACCGAGAAGAACTGGTGGGCCGAGGTGGGCCTGAAGCCGGTGTTCAGCACCTTTCCGGCCGGCGTGCCGCAGATCGCCGCGGCCAATTCGAAGTCGTGGGATGTCGGCGGCACGGGCTCGGTGCCCGCCGTCCTCGGCCATGTGCGCTTCGGCATCAAGACCATCGGCCTGACCAACGACGAGTCGGCCGGCAACGCCCTCCTGGTGCGCCAGGACGTGGCGGCGAGGATCGCCCAGAACCCGGCTTCCATCAAGGGCCAGACGATCCTGCTGACGGCCAACTCCACGGGCGACTACGCCGTGCAATCCTGCCTGAAGCGATACGGTCTCACCAAGGCCGACGTCACGATCAAGAACATGGGCCAGGCCGAGATCATCTCGGCGGTGTCCTCGGGCAATGCCGAGCTGGCAGGCCTGTGGGCGCCGAACATCTACACCCTCGAGGAGAAGGCCGGCGCCAAGGTCCTGTGCTCCGGCAAGGAGGGCGGCGTGGTGGTCCCGGGCGCACTGATCGCGCGCGGCGACTACGCCGAGCAGAACCCGGAGAACGTGGCCAAGTTCCTGGCCGTCTACCTGCGGGCATGGAGCTGGATGACGGCGCACCGGCCGGAGGCGATCGAGATGATGCGGAAGTTCTACCAGCAGGGCGGCGTGTCGATCAGCGACGCCTCGATGATGAAGGAGTTCACGTCCCGGCCGACCTTCGACCTCAAGCAGCAGCTGGCACGCATGGACCGGGCGCGCGGCAACTCCGACGTCGACACCTGGTTCGGCCAGATCTCCATCTTCATGCGGGGCACCGGCGCGATCCAGACGGTGCCGGCATCGGCCGACTACGTCACCGACACCTACATGAAGCGCGTGCAGGCCGACCCGAAGCTGCGCGATTTCGCCAACCGCACGAACTGAGCCGACGCGATGCCACTGCACTACCTGAAGCGGGCGACCAAGACGCCGGAATCCGAAACCGCCGTGGCGCAGCGCGTCGCGAGCGAGATGCTGGCCGGGATCGAGGCCCGCGGCGAAGCGGCGGTGCGCACCTATGCGAAGGAGCTCGACGGCTGGGACGGCGACATCGTCCTGGACCGGGCCGAGATCGACCGGCGCGCCGCCGAGGTGCCCTCGCAGGTGCGGCGCGACATCGACTTCGCGATCCGACAGGTGAGCGACTTCGCCCGCGCCCAGCGCGACTCCCTGCAGGAGTTCTCGATCGGCCTGCACGAGGGGGTGACGGCCGGCCAGCGCGTGCTGCCCGTCAACGTCGCCGGCTGCTATGCGCCGGCCGGCCGCTATGCGCACATCGCCTCTGCCTACATGGGCGTGGCCACCGCCAAGGCGGCCGGCGTCGGGACCATCGTGGCCTGCTCGGGGCCGTTCCGCGGCGGGCCGATGCACCCGTATCTCCTCTACGCGTTCGACCGGGCCGGCGCCGACATCATCCTGACGCTGGGCGGTGTGCAGGCCATCGCGACCATGGCCTACGGCCTGTTCACCGGCAAGCCGGCCGACGTGATCGTCGGTCCCGGCAACAAGTTCGTCGCCGAGGCCAAGCGCAGCCTGTTCGGCCGCGTCGGCATCGACGTCTTCGCCGGCCCCTCGGAGGTGGCGGTGATCGCCGACGACAGCGCCGACGCCGCGATCGTCGCCAGCGACCTCGTCGGCCAGGCCGAGCACGGTCACGAATCGCCGGCGTGGCTGTTCACCACTTCGAAACCCCTCGCCGAGGACGTGATGAGCCGCCTGCCCGCTCTCGTCGAATCGCTGCCGCCGACGGCCCGCGATGCCGCGACGGCGGCGTGGCGCGACTACGGCGAGGTGATCGTCTGCGACACGCGCGAGGAGATGGCCGCCGTGTCCGACCGCTACGCCGCCGAGCACCTCGAGGTGCATGCACGCGACCTCGACTGGTGGCTGTCGACGCTCACCTGCTACGGCTCCCTCTTCCTCGGCGAGGAGACGACCGTCGCCTTCGGCGACAAGGCCAGCGGCCCCAACCACGTGCTGCCCACGAAGGGGGCCTCGCGCTACTCCGGCGGCCTCTCGGTGCACAAGTTCATGAAGACGGTGACCTGGCAGCGCATGACCCGTGCCGCGGCGCGCGATATCGGCGAGGTGACGGCGCGCATCTCGCGCCTCGAAGGCATGGAAGCGCATGCCCGCACCGCCGACGACCGGCTGGCGAAGTTCTTCCCCGGCCAGTCGTTCGACCTCGGCGAACGCGTGTCGGTGTGAACGCCTCGGCACGGCCGCGCCGGTGAAAGGCGACGAACTGTTCGCCCTGCGCGGCAGGCGCGCACTGGTGACGGGGGGCAGCTCGGGCATCGGCGCGGCGATGGCACGCACGCTGGGCGCGGCCGGCGCCCGCGTCGTTCTGGTGGCGCGACGCCGGGCCGAGCTGCAGGCGGAGGCCGATCGCCTGCAAGGCGAAGGCATCGCCGCCGACGTCCTCGTCGCCGACCTGGGCGACCTCGCCGCCGCGCGCGCGGCCGCCGCCGAGGCAGGGCAGCGCCTCGGCGGCATCGACATCCTCGTCAACGCGGCCGGCGTGAACCTGCGCCAGCCTTTCGCCGAGGTCACGCCCGAGGCCTGGCAAGCGCAGGTCACCCTGCACCTCGGGGTGCCGTTCTTCCTGGCCCAGGCGCTCGCGCCCGGGATGAAGTCGCGCGGCTGGGGCCGCATCATCAACGTGGCGTCGCTGCAGAGCTTCCGCGCCTTCGACCACGGCGCGCCTTATGGAGCGGCCAAGGGAGGCATCGTTCAGCTGACGCGGGCGATCGCCCGTGAATGGGGTCCCTGGGGCGTCACCTGCAACGCGATCGGGCCGGGCTTTTTCCCCACGGCCCTGACCGCGCCGGTGTTCGACGATGCGGAGCTCGCCGCGCGCCATGCGGCGCAGACCTGCCTGGGCCGTAACGGCGCGCTCGACGACCTGGCCGGCCCGACCCTGTTCCTGGCCAGCGACGCGAGCCGCTACGTCACCGGCCAGACCCTCATGGTCGACGGCGGCTACACCGCCAGATGACACGCCTGGAGGCGCGATGAAAGCACTGGTCTACACGGGCCCCCGCGAGATCCGGCTCCTCGAGCGCGAGATGCCCCGCGCCGCCGAAGGCGAAGTCGTGCTGAAGATCGAGGCGGTGGGCATCTGCGGGTCGGACATGCATGCCTGGCACGGCCACGACCCGCGCCGGCAGCCCGGCCTGGTCCTCGGCCACGAGTTCGTCGGCGCCATCGTCGAGTCGAGGGCGCCGGGCTTCGCATGCGACACGCGCTGGACCGGCAACCCGCTGATCGTCTGCGGCGTCTGCGAGTACTGCGCGCAGGGTCGCAACAACCTCTGCGCAGACCGCACGATGGTGGGCATGACGCGTCCCGGCGCCTATGCCGAATTCATGAGCATCCCCGCCGCGTCGCTGATCGCGCTCCCGCCGGGGGTGCGCACGACCGCGGCGGCCCTCACCGAGCCGGCGGCAACGGCCTGGCACGCCATCGCGCTGTCGATGCGCGTGCTGGCCCGCCCGCTGCACGAATGCCGCGTGCTGGTCATCGGCGGCGGTGCCATCGGCATGCTGGCCGGGCTTCTCCTGTGCCATCTCGGGGTCGCCGAGCTGGCCATGACCGAGCTCAATGCGCTGCGCCGTGCCGCCATCGCCTCGCACGTCGGCTGTCGCGCCATCGATCCGCGCGACGAGCCGCTCGCCGACGCGGCGTTCGACTACGTGATCGACGCCGTCGGCGCCCAGGCCACGCGGCTGCAGGCGTTCGCTGCCGTCAAGCCGGGCGGCGCGATCATGCACATCGGCCTGCAGGACTGGGCGAGCGAGATCGACATGCGAAAGCTCACCCTCGCCGAGATCACGCTGCAGGGGACCTACACCTACACCACCGCCGACCTGCGCGCCGCCGTGGCCGGGTTGCATCGAGGCGTGTTCGGCGACCTCGCCTGGGTCGAGGAGCGTCGCCTGGAGGACGGCTCACAGGCCTTCCTCGATCTCGACGACGGCCGCTGCGCCGCTGCCAAGATCGTGCTGAGGCCCTGAACGATGGGCGCGTCGCCGGACGGACTCTGCTTCGCCACCGACCTGAGCCGGCCCGAGCCGATCCCGCCGGCGGGCATCGACCGAGCGCTGGCCCTGATGCAGAGCGGCCGACTGCATCGCTATGGCGAGAGCGGTGGTGGTGCCAGCGAGCCGTCGCAGCTCGAGGAAGAGTTCGCCGCCTTGCTGGGTGCGCGCTACTGCGTCGCCCTCAGCTCGTGCGGGGCGGCGATGTTCGTCGCCCTGCACGCCCTCGGCGTCGCGCCGGGCGACAAGGTGCTGACGGGCACGTTCACGCTCGCACCGGTGCCGGGCGCCATCGCCCACGCCGGCGCCGTGCCGGTGCTGGTCGAGACCACGTCGGCGCTGAAGATCGATCTCTGCGACCTCGAACGCAAGGCGGAGGAAAGCGGCGCGCACGTGCTGCTGCTCTCGCACATGCGCGGCCACATCGCCGACCTCGCCGCCGTGCGCGCCGTCTGCGACGCCCGAGGCATCGCGATCGTCGAGGACTGCGCACACACCCTGGGCGCGCGCTGGGCCGGGCGGCAGACCGGCACGTGGGGAAAGGTCGGCTGCTTCAGCACGCAAAGCTACAAGCACATCAACTCCGGAGAAGGCGGGCTTCTCGTCACCGACGACGACGACGTGTGCGCGCAGGCGATCCTCGCTTCGGGCAGCTACATGTTCTACGCGGAGCACCGCTCGAGGCCGCCGGCCGAGGCCTTCGAGCGCTGGCGCTACCGGACGCCCAACTTCAGCCTGCGCATGTCGTGCCTCGCCGCGGCGCTGCTGCGGCCGCAGCTCGCCGCGCTGCCGGAGCGCGCCGCCCTCTGGAATGCGCACTACCGCGCACTCGAGGCCGGGCTGGCCGCCTTGCCGCGTCTGGCCGTGCCCGCGCGCGACCCGCGTGAGGAGTTCGTCGCCAGCTCGATCCAGTTCCTGCTCGACCTCGACCGCGAGGGAGCGGCTCGGTTCATCGCGGGCTGCGCATCGCGCGGCCTGCACATCAAGTGGTTCGGCGCCGACAGTCCGGTGGGTTTCACGAGCAACGCGACGCACTGGCGCTACATCGAAGGCCAGCCCGCCGCGCAAGGGTCGCTGGCACTGATGGAGCGGCTCTGCGACATGAGGATTCCGCTCGCGCTGTCCACCGAAGACATCGCGCTGATCTGCAGGATCGTCGCGGCTGCGCTGGGCGAGGCATAGCCATCGGTCGGGCCGGGGACGGCCCTCCGGGAGTCGGCTCCGCCCCGGTAGAGACGGTAAGCTCGCCGGATGAACCAGCCCAGCATCCCCGAGCGCACGTTCCCCACCGCTCAGGAAGACGCCGAAAAGGAGATCGTCGCCGCACAGCCCCTGTACGAAGGCCCGGAAAGCGCCTACCGCCTCGCCTTCACCGACGTCGACTTCCTGCTTCGCGAAGAGCTGCGCCCCATCCGCCTGCAGCTCGAGCTCCTCAAGCCGCAGCTGATCCAGGACGAGCAGGGCATCGAGGCGACGATCGTCTTCTTCGGCAGCGCCCGCATCCTGGCCCCGGAAGTCGCCGAGGGCGAGCTGGCTGCGGCACGCGCGGGCGGCGACGCCGGCGCCTTGCGCATGGCCGAGACGCGCGTCGCCATGTCGCGCTTCTACGAGGAGGCGCGCCGCTTCGCCGGCATCGTCACGCAGCGCTCGGCGGCGTTCGAGAAGCCGCTCTACGTCGTCACCGGCGGCGGCCCGGGAATCATGGAGGCGGGCAACCGCGGCGCCTTCGAGGTCGGCGGCAAGAGCGTCGGCCTCAACATCGTCCTTACCCACGAGCAGGTGCCGAACCGCTTCATCACGCCGGAGCTGTGCTTCCAGTTCCACTACTTCGCGCTCCGCAAGATGCACTTCCTGATGCGCGCGGTGGCCCTGGTGTGCTTCCCGGGCGGCTTCGGCACGCTCGACGAGATGTTCGAGGTGCTGACGCTGGTGCAGACGGGCAAGTCGCGGATGCGGCCCATCCTGCTCTTCGGCCGCGAGTTCTGGACCCGCCTGATCGATTTCGACCTGCTCATCGACACCGGCATGATCTCGCCCGGCGACGTCAAGCTGTTCCACTTCGTCGAGACCGCGGAGGAGGCCTGGGCGACGCTCTCGGCGCAGTACGGCTACGACCTGCCCGAGACGACCACCGGCGATCTCGCGCTCGACATCTAGCATGAAGCCCGATGGCGCCTCACTCCGTTCGCTGCCCCCCGGGGGGGCGGCAACGCCCTTGGGGCGGCCCGGCGGGCGTTGCAGCGCATGAACAAGCTCGTCACGCTGATCGGCGCGCCCACCGACATCGGCGCCGGCAGCCGCGGCTCGAGCATGGGCCCGGAGGCGCTGCGCGTCGCCGACATCGGCCCGGTCCTCGTCGGGCACGGCCTCGAGGTGCTCGACCGCGGCAACCTCAGCGGGCCACCGAATCCCTGGCAGCCGCCGAGCGACGGCTACCGGCATCTCGACGCGGTGGCCGAATGGAACCGCATCGTCCACGACGCCGTCCACGCCGAGCTCGCCACCGGTCGCATGCCGATCCTGCTCGGCGGCGACCACTCGCTCGGCATCGGCTCGATCAGCGCCGTCGCCCGGCACTGCCGCGAGACGGGCAAGAAGCTGCGCGTGCTGTGGCTCGACGCGCACGCCGACTTCAACACCAACGAGCTCACGCCGAGCGGCAACATCCACGGCATGCCGGTGGCGTGCCTGTGCGGCTTCGGTCCGAAAGAGCTGATCGAGATCGGCGGCCACGTGCCTGCGATCAGCGCCAAGTGGGTGCGGCAGATCGGCATCCGCAGCGTCGATCCCGGCGAGAAGCGCCTCGT